>NZ_DAIPZB010000043.1:0-41130 GCF_036782435.1 Pinisolibacter sp.
AAACGCATCAAATCAACATGATGGTCCAACCGCGCACAGGTCTCATCATACCGAGTTCACGAAATTCGGACTCGTCCGAATTTCGTGAGTTGCGGCCCGACCGGCCGACGCCCGTTCGGGCTCGCCTTCGCCGATGATGTTTCGAAGAGGTCGAAACTTCATCGGCTCGGTATCACCCCTGGCTGCCGCGGGCGGCGGCGCTGATCGGCACCAGGGTGATGCCGCGGGCTTCCAGCGTCTTGGTCCAGGTGGCGAGGTGGCGCAGGGTGATCGGCAGCGCGGAGGCGACGCCGACGGCCAGTCCCTTGGCGCGGGCCATCTGTTCGAGCTGGGTGAGGCGAGCGGTGATCATGTCGTCGGCCGCCACCGCGTCGATCAGCACGTCGGCGCGGGCGAAGGGGGTGCGGGCGGTGCGCGCGGTGGCCTCGGACAACGACCGGCTCGACGAGCCGTCGTCGACGAACATCAGGCCGCGACCGCCGATCTCCTTCAGCGTCGCCGAGAGCGCCGGTTCGTGCGACGTGAAGCGGGCGCCCATGTAGTTGACGACGCCGACGTAGTTGGTCAGCCGGCCGAGCAGCCACTGCAGGCGCTCGGAATTGGTCTGCGGGTCGGCGTTGCTCAGCAGCGTGTGGGGTCCGGGATCGTTGTCGGGATAGTCGAAGGGCTCCATCGGCAACTGCAGCAGCAGTTCGTGGCCGTCGGAGCGGGCGCGGTTCATCCAGCGATCGAGGCTCGAGCCGTAGGGGGCGAAGGCGAGGGTGACGTCGGGGCCGAGGACGCGCAGGGCTTCCTGGGTGCCGGTCTGGCTGATGCCGAGGCCGCCGACGATCAGCACGACGCGGGCGTTGGCGGCGGCGCGGCGCGGCACCGGGCGGGCGTAGACGTCGAGGGGGCGCGAGCCGTCGGAGGCGATGCGCGGCAGGACGCCGAAGCGGGTCTTCTCGGCGACCCGCTGGATCGGCGAGGTCGACAACGGCTGGCCTTCGACCACCTCGGGGACGCGCATCACCGGCTGGGCCGGCTCCAGGGCGCGATCCCCGCCGGTCGGTTTCGCTTCCGACAGGCCTGGGGTGGCGGCCGGTGGGCGGGGGTCGGCGAGGTCGGAGCCGTCGGCGTTGGCCGGGCGCGGGGCGCCGGCGACGGCGACCTCGGCCGGCGGGACCCCGGTCTTGGAGCGGTCGATCTTGACGATCGCCGAGGGCTCGCCACCGGCGGGATCGTCGATGAAGAGGATCCAGACGCCCATCACCGTGGCGACGACGCCGATGGCGACGCCGCCGACGAGGCCGAAGGGCAGCTGCCGCCACCAGCGTCGGCGGTTCGTCCCCAGCCCCAGGGGCGCCCCGAGATCGTCGGCCATACGATGCCTCCTGCGACGCGGGAGGGTCCCGCGCCTCACGTTCCTCGCCCCCGAGCCCGCGACGCCGCCGCTCGCCCACGTCGGGGGCTCGGAATCCGCGAGGCCGCCGGATCGATCTCCGGCGGCCTCGCGTCTCGATTCTCACCGATCATCGGAAATGCTGACGCATTTCCCGTCGTTTTGAAATCGCTGATTCGCCTCGATCGGTCGATTTCGCCGCGATCGCCGGCTCAGTTGGGGACGGCCGCCTTGGGATTGGGCGGGAAGGCCGCGTCGGTCTTGGCGCCTCGCAGCAGTTCGAAGGCGTGGTTGAGCGCCTTGTCGTCCTTGGCGTTGGGCGGCACGTAGGCCTGGGAGCCGGTCTTCTCGTCGGCTTCCTTGCCGTCGGCCGGGTTCTTCAGGTGACCCTTGAGGCTGGCTTCGCCCTTGGTGTCGTCCTTGCCCTTCAGATCCTCGGGCGTGTCCTGCAGGATCTCGATGTCCGGCTCGATGCCCTTGGCCTGGATCGAGCGGCCCGACGGCGTGTAGTAGCGCGCCGTGGTGAGGCGGATGGCGCCGTTCTGGCCGAGCGGGATGATGGTCTGGACCGAGCCCTTGCCGAAGGAGCGGGTGCCGACGAGGGTCGCCCGCTTGTGGTCCTGCAGCGCGCCGGCGACGATCTCGGAGGCCGAGGCCGAGCCGCCGTTGATCAGGATGATCACCGGCTTGCCCTTGGTGAGATCGCCCGGACGGGCGTTGTAGCGCTGGCTCTCCTCGGCATTGCGGCCGCGGGTCGAGACGATCTCGCCGCGCTCGAGGAAGGCGTCGGAGACCGAGATCGCCTGATCGAGCAGGCCGCCGGGGTTGTTGCGCAGATCGAGGACCCAGCCCTTGAGCTTGTCGGCGGGGATGTCCTTGTTGATCTTGTCGAGCGCGTCGCGCAGGCCGTCGAAGGTCTGCTCGTTGAACTGGGTGATCCGGACGTAGCCGACGTCGCCGCCTTCCTCACGCGAGCGCACCGAACGGATGCGGATGATGTCGCGGACGATCTTGATCTCCAGCGGCTCGGCGGCGCCCTCGCGCTTGATCTTCAGCGTGATCGGCGAATTGACCGGGCCGCGCATCTTGTCGACGGCCTGGTTGAGGTTGAGGCCCAACACCGGCTCGCCGTCGAGATGGGTGATGAAGTCGCCGGCGCGCACCCCGGCGCGGGCGGCGGGCGTGTCGTCGATGGGGGTGACGACCTTGACCAGGTTGTCCTCCATCGTCACCTCGATGCCGAGCCCGCCGAACTCGCCGCGGGTCTGCACCTGCATGTCCTTGAAGCTCTTCGGCGACATGTAGCTGGAGTGGGGGTCGAGCGACGCCAGCATGCCGTTGATGGCCGATTCGACCAGCTTGCCGTCGTCGGGCTTCTCGACGTAGTCGGCGCGGATGCGCTCGAAGACGTCGCCGAACAGATTGAGCTGGCGATAGGTGTCGGCGGCGGCCGCGACGGCGTTGCCGGTGATGAACGAACGGCCCTGGCCGATGCCGACGACGGCACCCGCCCCCATCATCGCCCCCACCACCAACAGCGAAACCTTGCGCATCATCCGCGAACCTTCTCATCAGGTGACCGCGCCCACCAGGGGGCGGGATCTATGGCAGCATTGTCCTTGCGAAATTCGACGTAGAGAAGCGGATTTCCCGCTTCGTCGCCGCGTGGCGTCGCAGCTTCGGCCGTGGTCGTCACGGTTCGGCGAGTGCCCATCGCTCCGACGGGCTCACCCGCCAGAACGAACTGGCCCAGTTCGACGTCGATCCGGTCGAGACCAGCCAACACCACATGATATCCGCCGCCGCCGTCGATGATCAAGAGTTCGCCGTAGGAGCGGAACGGACCGGAGAACACCACCCAGCCGTCACACGGGCTGGTGACCCGGGCGTCGGTGCGGGTGGCGATGGTGAGACCGCGGGCGGAGCCGCCGAGACCGTCGTCTTCGCCCCAACGGCGGACCGCGTTTCCGCTCACCGGCAGCGGCAACGTACCACGGGCGTCGGCGAAGGCGACCGCCGGCTGCAGACGCCCGGCATCGCCGAGAGAGGCGAGGCGGCGCTCGCTTTCGCTCGGCGGTTTCGGCTTCGGCGCCTCGGCGTCGAGGCGGGCGATCAGCGATTCGAGACCGGCGGCCTTGCGCGCCAGTTCACCGACCCGCCGGCGCTCCTCCTCGAGGGTCTTCTCCTGGGCGGTGCGGGTGCGGCGTCGCTCCTCGACCAGAAGCTCGAGGCGGGCGCGCTCCTCCACCAGGTCGCGCGCCTCGGCGTGGAAGCGGTCGCGTTCGGCGGCGGCGGCGCGCTTGACCTCCTCCAGCGTCTCGAGATCGGCGAGGAGCGCTTCGGCCTGGCCGCGCAGTTCGGGAAGCAGGGCGCCCACCAGGATGGCGCTGCGCACCGAGGCGAGGGCGTCCTCGGGGCGGACGACGATGGCCGGCGGCGGCTTGCGGCCGATGCGTTGCAGGGCGGCGAGGACGTCGGCGAGGACGCCGCGGCGGCCGGCGAGCGAGGCGCGGACGGCGGCGACGCGGCCGTCGAGGGTCTCGACCCGGGCCTCGCTGTCGGCGAGACGGGATTCGAGGTCCTTGATGCGGGCGGCAGTGGCGAGGAGGCGTTCGGCGACGCGGGTGCGGTCGCGCTCCAGAGCATCGATGTCGCGCTTCAGCTCCGCCTGACGATCGCGGCCGACCTCCATGTCGCGCAGCACCGCGTCGAGCTCGGCGCGGGTGGTGGCGCGGCGGTCGGCGGGTGCGGCCGGCGGGGTGGCGGCTGTCGGCGGTGTCGCAGGCGACTCTTCGGCGCGGAGGGCGGACGGCAAAGCGTGGACGGCAGCGACGAGCGCGAGCATCGCGGTGCGGCGCGGCGCTCGCTTCGATCTCGTCGTCGTGCCGATCGGCTTCATGCGCGCCGCGTCCACCTCGTACCGAAGGCCGGAGGTGCGGCTGCACCCCGCCTTCGAAGACACGCGAATTTCTCACCTGCATCGGGGGCATGAGAAATTCGCGTCGGGAATACCATCGGTCGCTTGCAGCGACCGATGGTATCGATCCTTCGTTCCCCGTCCCGACCATGACGCGATTCGCCCGCGTCCGCACTCTCAGGCGCGGTGGTAGGGGTGACCGGCGAGAATGGTGGTGGCTCGATAGATCTGTTCTGCGGCGAGAATGCGGACGATCTGGTGCGGCCAGGTCATGGCGCCGAAGGCGAGCACCAGATCGGCGCGGGTGCGCACCGCTTCGCCGTGACCGTCGGCGCCGCCGATCAGGATCGCGAGGTCGCGGCCTTCGGCGATGCGGTCGCCGAGGAAGGCGGCGAAGGCGTCGGAGCCCATGGTGCGGCCGCGCTCGTCGAGGGCGATCACGGTGGCACGTTCGGCGAGGCCGTCGAGGAGGGCGGCGGCCTCCTCGGCACGGCGGTCGTCGGCGCGGGCACCGCGCGATTCGCCGATCTCGCGCACCTCCACACGGGTGATGCCGAGGCTGCGCCCCTGCTTTCCGGCACGATCGACGTAACGGTCGAGCAACTCACGCTCGGGACCGGTCTTCATCCGCCCGACCGCGGCGATCGTCACACGCATGGAACCGGCTCAGGCCCCGGTCGAACGCGGCGTCCGCGCGGCCATCGGCTCGGCGGCCCACATCTTCTCGAGATTGTAGAAGCCGCGCACCTCGGGCCGGAAGACGTGGACGAGCACGTCGCCGAGATCGATCAGCACCCAGTCGCAGTGGGCGAGGCCCTCGACGCGGATGTCGTGCACGCCCTTGGCCTTCAGGTCCTCGATCAGCCGGTCGGCGATGGCGCCGACGTGGCGATGCGACCGCCCCGACGCCACGATCATCGTGTCGGCGAGGGAGGATTTGGCGGCGATGTCGATGGTGACGATGTCTTCGGCCTTCGAATCGTCGAGGCTCGCGGAGACGAGTTTCGCCAGCGTTTCGGCGTCGTGGAGCCGTTCGGCGACGACGGGCGCGGCAGGAGTGGTGAGACCCACGTCCTCACGGGTGAGTGCGATGGTCAGATGAGTGACCTCCTCTCGAGCACGGCGTCACCGAACGCGGGGGGAACTCGACACTTTTTCCGTGATCCCGCTGCCTCCGTACCGCCGACCGGACCGACGGGCCCGACGTCTCGAAGATACGGTGGATGCCCCCTCCAGTTCAAGGATCGCGTGAGAGGCGGAGCGCGAGGACACGCGAGCGTGGCCGGGGAGCCGCAGGTGAGCGCGCCGGCGGGGCGTCGTCGGACGCCGGGTGCGGCCTCCGGAGGGCGCGAAAATGGTCTATGACTGTCGGGCGAGTCGGACCCGACTCCCGTTCCCACCGGAGGCCTTCCCGAGATGACGCCCGCCGAATTCGAGAGCCTGCCCTATCGCCCCTGCGTCGGTATCCTTCTGCTCAATCCGGCCGGGTTGGTGTGGATCGGACGGCGGGCGAACGAGGGCCTGGTCGAGCACGTGGCGCCGGGTCACGAGTGGCAGATGCCGCAGGGCGGCATCGACGCCGGAGAGGATCCGTTGGCGGCGGCGCGGCGCGAACTGTGGGAGGAGACCAACGTGCGCACCGCCGCGCTCGTCGCCGAGGCGCCGGACTGGTACGCCTACGACATTCCCCGCGACGTGGTCGGCGAGCGCTGGCGCCACAAGTGGCGCGGCCAGATCCAGAAATGGTTCGCCTTTCGCCTGGAGGGCGACGAGAGCGAGATCGACATCGACAATCCGCCGGCCGGGGAGCGGGAATTCGCCGAATGGCGGTGGGAGCCGATGGCCAACCTGCCGAACCTGATCATCCCCTTCAAACGACCGGTCTACGAAAAGGTGGTCGAGGCCTTCCGACACCTGGGGGTGTGAGGGACCCGACCGTCGGCGCCCGCGTCGGCCGACCTGCCTCTTTTTTCGTCACGCGGTAATCGATCGTTCAACACCTCGTTCCACCATGAACCCGGACCGATTGCGGTTCGCGAGGTTCGCGGAGGCGACGATGGCACGTGGCGATGTGGTTCTGTCGGAGGGACGGGGTCGGGTCGACATCGCTCGGCCGGTGGAAGATCACCTGCGCGGCATCGCCGCGGCGATCGGCGGGGTGGCGGTGTTCACCGGGATCGTCGGGTTGATGGTGTGGCGGCCGTCGATCATCGAGTTTCCCGATGCGGCGATGTTCTTCCTCTTCGCCCTCGCCCTGACGGTCGGCGCGATCTTCCTCTCTTTCGCGCTCTACGGTGGCGAATGGATCGTCTCGTTCGAGGCGGCGACGGGGACGGTGCGCAAGGAACTGCACACTTTCGGCAATCTGGCGGTGATCGACGGCTTCGTCTTCGACGATCTGAGCGGGCTGTGCGCCGTGCGGGATCGCGACGGAGACGAGGCCACCTATCGGCTGTTCATGGTCGAGGCGGAGAACGGCCGGCCGCTGCATCTCGGCGACTTCGGCGACGAAGCGGCGATGCGTCAGGCGGCCAAGGCGATCAATGCGGTCCACCCGGGGCTGCGGGTCGGCTGAGGCCTCTCCCGGTTCGCGATCGGAAACGAAAAACCCCGGTCTCGCGACCGGGGTTTGGTATTTCGTCGGGACCGGAGAGGTCGCGGTTCAGTGAGCCGTCGACTGCGCGGCACCGAGGACGGCGCGGAGCTGGTCGAGCTTCTCCTGAGCGACGCGCTTGGCCTCGTCGGTCTTGGCGTCGGCGACGTCCTCTTCGGCGTCCTTGATCTCCTTGGCGATCACGTCGGCCTTCAGTTCTTCCACCGGCATCGCCTGCTCGGCGAGGATGGTGAGGCCGGTCGGAGAGGCGTCGGCGAAGCCGCCGCGCACGAAGATCTTGGAGACCTTGCCGGAGGCCGAAGTGACCTCGACGACGCCGGGGCGCACCGTGGTCATGAACGGCGAGTGGCCCGACAGCATGGTGAAGTCACCCTCGAGGCCGGGGACGACCACCTGGGAGGCCTCTTCGGAGAGGAGCAGACGCGCCGGGGAGACCAGCTCGAACTTGAAGGCTTCGGCCATTTCCGCCTCTTCTCAAACTACGGGACGGAGACGGCCGGCGGTGCCGGCCGTCGGATCTTGGAGCGATCAGGCCGCTTCGGCGGCGAGCTTCTTGGCCTTCTCGATCGCCTCTTCGATGGTGCCGACCATGTAGAAGGCCGCCTCGGGGAGGTGATCGTATTCGCCGTTGCACAGACCCTTGAAGCCGCGGATCGTGTCCTTCAGGTCGACGAGCTTGCCGGGCGAGCCGGTGAAGACTTCGGCGACGTGGAAGGGCTGCGACAGGAAGCGCTCGATCTTACGGGCACGGGCGACGGAGAGCTTGTCCTCTTCCGAGAGCTCGTCCATGCCCAGGATCGCGATGATGTCCTGGAGCGCCTTGTAGCGCTGCAGGATCGCCTGCACCTGACGGGCGACCGCGTAGTGCTCCTCGCCGATGACCAGCGGCGAAAGCATGCGCGAGGTACTGTCGAGCGGGTCGACCGCCGGGTAGATGCCCTTTTCCGCGATCGAGCGCGAGAGCACCGTGGTGGCGTCCAAGTGGGCGAACGAGGTCGCCGGCGCCGGGTCGGTCAGGTCGTCGGCGGGCACGTAGATGGCCTGCACCGAGGTGATCGAACCCTTCTGGGTGGTGGTGATGCGCTCCTGGAGGGCGCCCATCTCGGTGGCGAGCGTCGGCTGATAGCCGACGGCGCTCGGGATACGGCCGAGGAGCGCCGACACTTCCGAACCCGCCTGGGTGAAGCGGAAGATGTTGTCGACGAAGAACAGCACGTCCTGACCCTGGTCGCGGAAGTACTCGGCGACGGTGAGGCCGGTCAGCGCGACGCGGGCGCGGGCGCCCGGGGGCTCGTTCATCTGGCCGTAGACCAGCGCGCACTTGGAGCCTTCGGCCGAGCCGTTGTTCTCCTTGGGGTCGACGTTGACCTTCGACTCGATCATCTCGTGATAGAGGTCGTTGCCCTCGCGGGTGCGCTCGCCGACGCCGGCGAAGACGGAGTAACCGCCGTGCGCCTTGGCGACGTTGTTGATCAGTTCCATGATCAGAACGGTCTTGCCGACGCCGGCGCCGCCGAACAGGCCGATCTTGCCGCCCTTGGCGTAGGGCGCCAGCAGGTCGACGACCTTGATGCCGGTGACCAGGATCTCGGCTTCGGTCGACTGTTCGGCGAAGGTCGGGGCCGGGGCGTGGATCGGGCGCAGCTCTTCGTAGGTGACCGCGCCGGCCTCGTCGACGGGCTCGCCGATGACGTTGATGATGCGGCCGAGGGTGCCCTTGCCGACCGGAACGGCGATCGGCAGGCCGGTGTCGACCACATCCTGGCCACGAGCGAGGCCTTCGGACGAGTCCATGGCGATGGTGCGCACGGTGTTCTCACCGAGATGCTGCGCAACTTCCAGCACCAGACGGTTGTCGCCGTTGTTGGTCTCCAGCGCGTTCAGGATCGCCGGGAGATGATCGTCGAACTGAACGTCGACGACGGCGCCCATCACCTGCCGAATACGACCGATCTTCTTGTCAGCCATCGTGATATCCTCTGGATAAGAACTCAGACCGCGTCGGCGCCCGAGATGATTTCGATCAGTTCCTTGGTGATCATCGCCTGACGCGACCGGTTGTAGGTCGTGGTCAGCTTCTTGATCATTTCACCGGCGTTGCGCGTCGCGCTGTCCATGGCGGACATGCGCGAACCCTGTTCGGACGCCGCGTTCTCGAGCAGCGCGCGGAACACCTGAGTGGAGACGTTGCGCGGCAGGAGGTCCAGCAGGATCTCTTCCTCGCTCGGCTCGCATTCGTAGATGGCGCCGCCGCCGGCCGCCTTCTTGGCGTCCGCCGGGATCTCGGCCGGGATCAGCTGCTGTGCCGTCGGGATCTGCGAGATCACCGACTTGAAGCGCGAGAAGAACAGGGTGGCGACGTCGAATTCGCCCACCTCGAACATCTTGAGGAGCTTCTTGCCGACGCCGTCGGCGTGCTCGTAGCCGATCTGCTTCACCGACTTGAACTCGATGGTCTCGAGCATCTTGTCGGAAAACTGGCGGCGCAGCTGGTCGGCGCCCTTGCGGCCGACGCACAGGATCTTGACCGTCTTGCCGTCGGCGATCAGCCGATTGGCGGTGTCACGGGCGAGACGCGCGATCGACGAGTTGAAGGCGCCGCACAGGCCGCGCTCGGCGGTGCAGACCACCAGCAGATGGACGTCGGACCGGCCGGTGCCGGCGAGCAGCGCCGGGGCGTCGGGGCGGCCGTCGAAGGCGCCGGCGAGATTGGCCAGAACCGTGTTCATCCGCTCGGCGAAGGGGCGAGCGGCCTCGGCGGCCTGCTGGGCGCGGCGCAGCTTGGCCGCGGCCACCATCTGCATGGCCTTCGTGATCTTCTGCGTCGCCTTCACCGAGGCGATGCGATTTCTGAGATCCTTCAAGCTCGGCATCGGGCCGTCCTATCCTGGAGCGTCGAGCCGGGACGCACCCGGCTCCGTCGTCTCGACCCGGCGGAGCATCACCCCGCGCGGGTCGACCGATGATCCGAAGTCCCGCCCGATCAGGCGAAGGACTTGGTGTAGGCCTCGACGACCGACTTCAGCTTGTCGCCGAGCTCGCTCGTCAGTTCGCGCTTGTCGCGGATGCCGTCGAGCAGCGCACCGTGCTCGGCACGCAGCAGGCGCAGCAGGCCCTGCTCGTAGGCACCGACCTTGGCCACGGGAATCGCGTCCAGGTAGCCGTTGATGCCGGCGTAGATCACGCAGACCTGCTCTTCGGTCTTCAGCGGCGAGAACTGCGGCTGCTTGAGGAGCTCGGTCAGACGAGCGCCACGATTGAGCAGACGCTGGGTCACCGCGTCGAGGTCGGAGCCGAACTGAGCGAAGGCCGCCATCTCGCGATACTGGGCGAGCTCACCCTTGATCTTGCCGGCGACCTGCTTCATCGCCTTCACCTGCGCCGACGAGCCGACGCGGGAGACCGAGAGGCCGACGTTCACCGCCGGGCGGATGCCCTGGTAGAACAGGTCGGTCTCGAGGAAGATCTGACCGTCGGTGATCGAGATCACGTTGGTCGGGATGTAGGCGGACACGTCGTTCGCCTGGGTTTCGATGACCGGCAGAGCGGTCAGCGAGCCGAGGCCGTTGTCCTTGTTGAGCTTCGCCGCGCGCTCGAGCAGGCGGGAATGCAGGTAGAAGACGTCGCCCGGATAGGCTTCACGGCCCGGCGGACGGCGCAGCAGCAGCGACATCTGACGATAGGCGACCGCCTGCTTGCTGAGGTCGTCGTAGATGATCACGGCGTGCATGCCGTTGTCGCGGAAGAACTCGCCCATGGCGCAGCCGGCGAAGGGCGCCAGGAACTGCATCGGGGCCGGGTCGGAGGCGGTCGCGGCGACGACGATCGAGTACTCGAGAGCACCCTGCTCTTCGAGGACCTTCACGAACTGGGCGACGGTGGACCGCTTCTGGCCGACGGCGACATAGACGCAGTAGAGCTTCTGGCTCTCGTCGCCCGAGGCGTTGATCGGCTTCTGGTTCAGGATGGTGTCGAGCGCGATCGCGGTCTTGCCGGTCTGGCGGTCACCGATGATCAGCTCGCGCTGGCCACGGCCGATCGGGATCAGCGCGTCCACGGCCTTGAGGCCGGTCGACATCGGCTCGTGCACCGACTTGCGCGGGATGATGCCCGGGGCCTTGACGTCGACGCGCGAACGCTTGTCGGCGACGATCGGACCCTTGCCGTCGATCGGGTTGCCGAGCGCGTCGACGACGCGGCCGAGCAGGCCCTTGCCGACGGGCACGTCGACGATCGAGCCGGTGCGCTTGACGGTGTCGCCTTCCTTGATCTCACGGTCGGAGCCGAAGATCACGATGCCGACGTTGTCGACTTCGAGGTTCAGCGCCATGCCGCGAGTGCCGTTGGCGAACTCGACCATCTCACCGGCCTGGACCTTGTCCAGACCGTGCACACGGGCGATGCCGTCGCCGACGGAGAGAACCTGGCCGACCTCGGAAACCTCGGCTTCCTGGCCGAAGTTCTTGATCTGCTCCTTGAGGATTGCGGAAATTTCCGCCGCCCGAATATCCATCAGCGGACCTCTTTCAGTGCGACCTTGAGAGAAGTGAGTTTCGTCTTCAGAGAGGTGTCGATCATGCGGGAACCCACCTTGACGATGAGGCCGCCGATGATCGAGGGATCCACCTTGGGGACGATCCGGATCGTCTTGCCCTGCGCGACACCCGAAAGAGCCGTGGAGAGCGAGGAGACCTGGTCCTCGGTGAGGGGAGTGGCCGACGTGACCTCGGCCGCCTGCTCACCGCGATGCGCGGCGGCCAGGATGCGATAGGCCTTGATCATGTCGGGCAGAACGAAGAGGCGGCGATTGCGCGCCGCCAGAGCGATGAAATTGGCGGCCATACCGCCGATGCCCGCCTTGGCGAGCACCGCACCGACGGCGCGGACCTGCTGGTCGGCGGAGAACACCGGGCTGCGCACCAAGCGCGCCAGGTCGGTGCTCTCGGCGAGGAGCTTCTCGAACGTGTCGAGATCGGCGCCGACGGCGTCGACGGCATTTCCGTCGAGGGCCACCTCGAAGAGTGCGCTCGCATAGCGCTGAGCCACGCCGGATACGATCGAAGTCGTCTCTGCCACCGGTTCGGAACCCCCACGCCAATTCGGGCGTACAGTGCGGCTGGCGCCCCGCACACCCTTGAATTCATTGGATGTTTTTCGGCAGCACTCTCGTGGAGAGAGCTTCCCCCGCCGAAACCGCGGGTGTCCTAGCATAGGGGTAGCCGGGACGCAACAAGCCCACCGGAGCGATTTCCGAAAGTCTAAGCCGTCTCGCCGACGCGATCTTCCGGGGGAGGTCGCTGAAAAAGCGGAGTTTTTCGAGACGAATCGGCAAGATCGAGAAAAATTCGGCAGGAATTGCGGTCTGTCGTCGCGGGGGTGCGCGAGAATCGGTCACAGGAAGCTCTGGGGATCGATGTCGACCTGGATTCGAGCGCCGCCGGTGGCCGGCGAAGCGGCGTTCAACCATCGTCCGATATACGATTGGATATCGACGTGGCGGGCGGTGCGGACGAGCAGGCGGAAACGGTGACGGCCGCGGACGACGGCGATCGGCGCCTCGGCCGGGCCGAGGACGGTGACGTCGTCCTGGCGGGGGGCGGCGAGCGCCAGGGCGCGGGCGAGGGCGAAGGCGGGATCGCGGGAATCGGCCGAGACGACGATACCGGCGAGCCGGCCGAAGGGCGGCATGCCGGAGCGGCGGCGCTCTTCGACCTCGGCCTCGTAGAATCCGTCGCGATCACCGGCGATGATGGCCCGCAACACCGGATGGTCGGGGGCGCGGGTCTGGAGGAAGGCGCGGGCCTCGCCGCCGGCGCGCCCGGCGCGTCCCGTCACCTGTTGGATGAGCTGGAAGGTCTTCTCGGCCGCCCGCGGGTCGCCGTGGGCGAGGCCGAGGTCGGCGTCGACCACGCCGACGAGGGTGAGGAGTGGGAAGTTGTGGCCCTTGGCCAGCACCTGGGTGCCGATGACGATGTCGCAGTCGCCGGCCGCCACCGCCGCGAGCTCCAGTTTCATCCGCGCCGTGCCGCCGGGCAGGTCCGAGGAGAGGACGAGGCGACGGGCGTCGGGGAAGATCTCGGCGGCTTCCTCGGCGATGCGCTCGATGCCGGGGCCGCAGGCGACCAGGGCGTCGATCTCGCCGCAGGAGGGGCAGGCCTCGGGGCGACGCACCGTATGGCCGCAGTGGTGGCAGGTGAGGACACCGCGGAAGCGGTGTTCGACCAGCCAGGTCGAGCAGTTCGGGCACTCGAAGCGATGGCCGCAGGTGCGGCACAGCGTCAGCGGGGCGTAGCCGCGGCGGTTGAGGAAGAGCAGCGCCTGGGAGCCGGCGGCGATGGTGTCGCGGATCGCCGAAACCAGCGGCGGGGCGAGGAATCGGCCCGGAGCGGGGAGGTGGCGGCGCAGATCGAGCGTGCGCACCTCGGGTAGGCGGCCGGCGCCGGCGCGGGCGGGGAGCACGAGACGGCGATAGCGTCCCTGGTCGGCGTTGACCCAGCTCTCGAGCGACGGCGTCGCCGAGGCGAGGACGACGGGGAAGTCGCCGAGCCGGCCGCGCACCACGGCCATGTCGCGGGCGTGGTAGACCGCACCCTCCTCCTGCTTGTAGGCGCCGTCGTGCTCCTCGTCGACGACGACGAGTCCGAGGTCGCGGAACGGCAGCCACAGCGACGAGCGGGCGCCGACCACCACGCTCACCTCGCCGGTCGCCACGCCGCGCCACAGCCGGGCGCGGTTCTTCGGCGTCACCTCCGAGTGCCACTCGCCCGGCTTCACGCCGAAGCGTTCGACGAATCGGTCGAGGAACTCGGCGGTGAGCGCGATCTCGGGGAGGAGCACCAGCGCCTGCTTGCCCTTCTCCACCGCGGCGGCGACCGCCTCGAAATAGACCTCGGTCTTGCCGGAGCCGGTGACGCCGTCGAGGAGATCGACGCGGAAGCCACCTTCCGTCACCGAGGCGCGCAACGTCTCGGCGGCGGCGGTCTGATCGGGGTTGAGGTCGAGGCGATGATGGTCCGGATCGGGGCGGGTGGGGGCGCGGCCGGGCTCGAGCCACACTTCTTCGAGGGTGCCCTGGCTGACGAGGCCGTCGACGACGCTGGCCGAGACGCCGGCGGAAGCCGCGAGGCCGACGCGCGACCAGGCGAAGCCGCCCTCCATCATCTCGATCACCCGGCGGCGCGCCGTGGTCATGCGTTCGGGCAAGGGGCCGGCGAGACGGACGCCGCGGATCGGCGGTTCGGGCTCGAAGGCCTCGGGGGCACGCAGCACCATGCGCAGCATCATGCCGCGCGGCATCAGATAGTAGCGGCCGACCCAGTCGACGAAGCGGCGCGTGGGCGTGGTGAGCGGCGGCACGTCGTAGACGTGTTCGATCTCGCGCAGGCGATTGTCGCCGATCTTCAGCGCCTTGGCCGAGGGCTCGTCGTCCCAGACGACGCCGAGCACCTTGCGGGGGCCGAGCGGCACCACGACGATCGAGCCGGGTTCGACCGTCTGGTCGTGGGCGACGCGATAGGAATAGGCGGTGTCGAGCGCGACCGGGGTGAGCACCGGCACGACGCGCGGACCCGTCGGAGCGGGGCGCGGGCGGTCTTCGCCGAAGAGGTCGTCGATCGGTGAGGCCATGCGATTCGGAGCCGGCGTGAACGTCCGGCGAACATAGGCGTGGCGGGGCGACGAGGCGAGAGGGCGGCGGCGGTGGGGGCTCCGGACTTCGGTGGTCGGGCTCCGGCCGCGCGCGGAAGCGCGCTCTTCCTTCTCTTCCTTCTCTCCCTGCGGGAGAAGGTGGCCCGAAGGGTCGGAAGAGGGGTCGGGCCTCTCGAAACGGCAGAAATCTGCGGATTTCCCCTTGCGCGCTGCCGCGCGCGCGCCCTCATCCGCCCTTCGGGCACCTTCTCCCGCGAGGGGAGAGGGGGGCGCCGAGCCGTGCCGCATCGTCCAAGAGACACTGCGAACGTCTTGCCGATAGGGATCTTGTTCGGTCGGCGGACGGCGAACCGGACAGCCATGGGGTGGGTCTCGGCGACGACGGGGGAACGAGGGGGCACACCTGCCGCCCGTCCCTGCGGTAACCCGCCCTTCATCTGCCGCACCCCAGAATGGCGGACCCATCGCTGCCGGTCCGGACATGAACGCGCCCTTCGCCCCCGAGATCCTGATCCTCGCCGCGCCGGATCTCGCCGACGGGGTCGAGCGCTGGCGGCGGCATCTCGCGGCCGAGCGGCGGGTCTCGCCGGAGACGGTCGAAGCCTACGACCGCGACGTCGCTCAGTTTCTGCGCTTCATGACCGAACATCTCGGCGAGCCGCCGACGATCGCGGCGTTGTCGTCGCTCAGGCCGGCGGATCTGCGCTCCTTCCTCGCCCGACGCCGGGCGGAGGGGATCGGGGCGCGGTCGCTCGGGCGCAATCTCGCCGGGGTGCGTTCGCTCGCCCGCTTCCTCGAGCGGCGCGACGGCCTCAATGCCGCACCCTATCGGGCGGTGCGCAGCCCCAAGGCGGGCAAGAGCCTGCCGAAACCGCTGATCGCCTCCGCGGCGCGGCGGTTGACGGATGCGGGGGAGAGCCTCGCCGAGGAGCCGTGGGTGGCGGTGCGCGACGCGGCGGTGTTCACCCTCCTCTACGGCTGCGGCCTGCGCATCTCCGAGGCGCTGGCGCTGACGCCGGCGACCGCGCCGCGTGGCGAGGCGCGGGCGCTCCGGATCACCGGCAAGGGCGGCAAGACGCGGGTGGTGCCGGTGTTGCCGATCGTCGTCCGGGCGATCGAGGACTATCTCGGGCGGGTGCCCTTCGTTCTCGACGACGACGAGCCGTTGTTCCGCGGGGTGAAGGGCGGGCCGCTGTCGCCGCGAATCATCCAACTGGCGATCGAGCGGATGCGCGGGGCGCTGGGGTTGCCCGACACGGCGACGCCGCATGCGCTGCGCCACTCCTTCGCCACCCACCTGCTCGGCGCCGGGGGCGACCTCAGGACCATCCAGGAACTGCTCGGCCACGCCTCGCTGTCGACCACCCAGGTCTACACGCAAGTCGACGCGGCGCGGCTGCTCGACGTCTGGGCCAAGACGCATCCGAGGGCATGAGGGCGATCCGGCCGAAACGAAACGGGGCGCCCCGAGGCGCCCCGCGAAAATTCGATCTGCCGTCCCGATCAGATGTGGATCGGGCGCTTGTCGACGGCGAGCGCCGCCTCCTTGATCGCTTCCGACAGGGTCGGGTGGGCGTGGCAGGTGCGGGCGAGGTCCTCGGCCGAGCCGCCGAACTCCATCAGCACGGCCGCCTCGTGGATCATCTCGCCGGCGCCGGCGCCGACGATGTGGACGCCGAGGACGCGGTCGGTCGCCTTGTCGGCGAGCACCTTGACGAAGCCGTCCGACTTGCGCATCGCCTTGGCGCGGCCGTTGGCGGTGAAGGGGAACTTGCCGACGGCGTAGTCGATGCCGGCGGCCCTGAGGTCCTCTTCGGTCTTGCCGACGGTGGCGAACTCGGGCTGGGTGTAGACCACCCCGGGGATGACGTCGTAGTTCACGTGGCCGTGCTGGCCGGCGATGATCTCGGCGACGGCGACGCCCTCGTCTTCGGCCTTGTGGGCGAGCATGGCGCCGCGCACCACGTCACCGATGGCGTAGATGCCCTGGACGGCGGTCCGGAAGTGGTCGTCGATCTCGATGCGGCCGCGGGCGTCCTTGACGACGCCGACCGCCTCGAGGCCGAGGCCGTCGGTGTAGGGCACGCGGCCGATGGCGACGAGCACCACGTCGGCGTCCACCACCTTGGCCTCACCGCCGGCGGAGGGTTCGAGCGTCACCTCGGCGCCCTTCTTGGTCACCTTGATCCCGGTCACCTTGGTTCCGAGTTCGAAGGCCATGCCCTGCTTGGCGAGCAGACGCTGGAACTGCTTGGCGCAATCGAGGTCCATGCCGGGCAGGATGCGGTCGAGGAATTCGACGACGGTGACCTCGGCGCCGAGACGGCGCCACACCGATCCGAGTTCGAGGCCGATGACGCCGGCGCCGACCACCATCAGCTTCTTCGGCACGGCCGAAAGTTCGAGCGCGCCGGTGGAGGAGACCACCACCTTCTCGTCGATGTCGATGCCGGGCAGGCGCGCGACGTCCGAGCCGGTGGCGATGACGATGCTGCGGGTCTCGACCACCTGATTGGTGCCGTCGTCGAGGGTGACGGCGACGTTGCCCTTGGAGACGATCGAGCCGATGCCGGAGAAGACGGTGATCTTGTTCTTCTTGAACAGGAAGTCGATGCCCTTGACGTTGCCGTCGACGGTGTCCTGCTTGTGCTTCAGCATCGCTGCGAGGTTCAGCTTCGGCTTCGGCACGTCGATGCCGAGGTGAGCGAACTCGTGACCGGCCTCCTCGAACAGTTCGGAGGCGTGGAGCAGCGCCTTGGACGGGATGCAGCCGACGTTGAGGCAGGTGCCGCCGTGGGTCTTGCGCTTCTCCACCACGGCCACCTTCATGCCGAGCTGCGCGGCGCGGATGGCGCAGACGTAACCGCCCGGCCCGGTGCCGATGACGACGAGATCGAAAACTTCAGCCATGACCTGACCCTCGTGGTTCGAATGTGCGCGCCGGTCACCGCCCCCCGGTTACGTCGAGGATGGCGCCGGTGGTGTAGGATGCGCCCTCCGACAGGAACCAGAGGACGGCGGAAGCGATCTCCTCGGACGTGCCGGGGCGCTTCATCGGAACGATACCCGCCAGCGCGACCGCCCGATCGGGCTCGCCGCCGGAGGCGTGGATGTCGGTGTCGATGATGCCGGGGCGGACCGCGTTGACCCGGATGCCCTCGGCGGCGACCTCGAGAGCGAGGCCCTTGGTGAAGGTGTCGATCGCCGCCTTGGCGGCGGCGTAGTCGACGTACATGCCGGGTGAGCCGAGGCGGGCGGCGGCGGACGAGATGTTGACGATCGAGCCGCCCCTGCCGCCGTGCCGGGTCGACATGCGACGCACCGCTTCGCGGGCGACGAAGAACGAACCGTAGACGTTGATGCGGAAGATGCGCTCGATGCGCGCCGCGGTCATGTCCTCGACACGGGTCGACAGGTCGACGACGCCGGCGTTGTTGACGACACCGGTGAGGCGTCCGCCGATCGACGCTGCATAGGCGTCGACCGCGGCGAACAGCGAGAGCACTTCGGCCTCTTCGCCGACGTCGGCGCGGACCGCGATCGCCGTGCCGCCCGCGGCTTCGATCTCGGCGACGACCGCCTCGGCGGCGGTCGCGTCCCGGGCGTAGTCGACGACGACGGCGGCGCCGGTCTTCGCGGCGGCGAGGGCGACGGTGCGACCGATGCCGCGGCCACCGCCGGTCACGAGGATGATGTCACGCTCAGCGTTCATGACCGTCGTCGACCTCCCCCGCCACCATCACATCGACACGATGAACCGCGGCGGTTTCGTCAACCGGCCGCGGCTCCCCGATCGTTCGTGCGATCAGATGTCCATCACCAGACGCTGCGGATCTTCCATCATCTCCTTGATGCGGACGAGGAAGGTCACGGCCTCCTTGCCGTCGATGATACGATGATCGTAGCTGAGCGCCATGTACATCATCGGACGGACGACGATCTGGCCGTTGCGGACGACCGGACGGTCCTCGATGCGGTGCAGGCCGAGGATGCCGGACTGCGGAGCATTGAGGATCGGGGTCGACATCAGCGAGCCGTAGACGCCGCCGTTGGAGATGGTGAAGGTGCCGCCCTGCATCTCCTCGATCTTCAGCTGACCGTCGCGGGCGCGGCGACCGAAGTCGGAGATGGTCTTCTCGACGCCGGCGATCGACAGCTTGTCGGCGTCACGGACGACCGGAACCACCAGGCCCTTGTCGGAGCCCACCGCCACGGCGATGTGGTAGTAGTTCTTGTAGATGACGTCCTGACCGTCGATCTCGCCGTTCACCGCCGGGATGTCCTTCAGCGCCTGCACCGCGGCCTTGACGAAGAAGCCCATGAAGCCGAGGCGGGTGCCGTGCTTCTTCTCGAAGATGTCCTTGTACTGGTTGCGCAGCGCCATCACCGCGGACATGTCGACGTCGTTGAAGGTGGTGAGCATCGCCGCGGACGACTGCGCTTCCTTGAGGCGGCGGGCGATGGTCTGGCGCAGCTTGGTCATGCGCACGCGGTCTTCGCGGGCGGCATCTTCCGCCGCCGACGGGGCGCGCGGCGCGGCGACCGGAGCCGGCGCGGCGGCCGGAGCGGCGGGACGCGGCTGGGCGGCGGCGGCGAGGACGTCGCCCTTGAGCACCTGACCGCGCTTGCCGGAGCCGGCGTCGACCGAAACGCCGGTGTCGGCCATCAGCTTGGCGGCGGCCGGCGACGGCGGCATCGAGGTGGAGGCGGCGACCGGAGTGGCGGGGGCCGGAGCGGCGGCGGGGGCCGCGGCCGGAGCCGGCGCGGCGACGACGCCGGAGCCTTCGCCGAGGGTGCCGAGCAGGGCGCCGACGCCGACGGTGTCACCGTCCTTGGCGACGATCGACTCCAGCACGCCGGCGCCGGGCGAGGGAACCTCGACGGTGACCTTGTCGGTCTCCAATTCCACCAGCGGTTCGTCGATCGCGACCGCGTCGCCGGGCTTCTTGAACCATTTCGCGATGGTGGCTTCGGTGACGGACTCGCCGAGGGTCGGAACCTTGATCTCGATCGCCATGATCGTCGTCTCTTCGTCTGGATCGTGTTTCGGGGGCCGGGAGGGTGGGACACCCTCACCGAGCTCGGAAGTCGTCACGCCCCGAGGGCGTCGTCGAGGAAGGCCTTGAGCTGCGCGAGGTGGCGCGACATCAGGCCCGTCGCCGGAGAGGCGGAGGCGGGACGGCCGGCGTAACGCGGCCGCTTGGAGGCGCCGCCGACCTGGGTCAGCACCCACTCGAGGTAGGGCTCGATGAAGGACCAGGCGCCCTGGTTCTTGGGCTCCTCCTGGCACCACACCACCTCGGCCTGCTTGAAGCGCGAGAGGAGGCGGACCAGCGACTTCACCGGGGTCGGGAAGATCTGCTCGACGCGCAGCAGATAGACGTCGTCGACGCCGCGCTTCTCACGGTCCTCGAGCAGGTCGAAGTAGACCTTGCCGGTGCACAGCACGACCCGACGGATCTTGTCGTCGGCGACGAGCTTCGTCGTCGTCGGCTCCTTGCCGCTCTCGGCGCCGTCGATGAGCACGCGGTGGAAGGACGAGCCCTCGGCGAGCAGGTCGAGCGAAGAGACGCAGCGCTTGTGGCGCAGCAGCGACTTCGGCGTCATCAGGATGAGCGGCTTGCGGAAGTCGCGCATCAGCTGGCGGCGCAGGATGTGGAAGTAGTTGGCCGGGGTGGTGCAGTTGGCGACCTGCATGTTGTCCTCGGCGCAGAGCTGCAGATAGCGCTCGAGGCGGGCGGAGGAGTGCTCCGGACCCTGACCCTCGAAGCCGTGCGGCAGCAGGCAGACGAGGCCGGACATGCGCAGCCACTTGCGCTCACCCGACGAGATGAACTGGTCGAACACCACCTGGGCGCCGTTGGCGAAGTCGCCGAACTGACCTTCCCAGAGGGTCAGCGCGTTGGGTTCGGCCAGCGAATAGCCGTACTCGAAGCCGAGGACGGCCTCTTCCGAGAGCATCGAATTGATGACCTCGTAGCGCGCCTGATCCGCCGCCAGATTGTTGAGCGGGATGTAGCGGGCCTCGGTCTCCTGATCGTAGAGCACCGTGTGGCGCTGCGAGAACGTGCCGCGTTCGCAATCCTGACCGGACAGGCGGATCGGATGGCCGGCCTTGGCCAGCGTGCCGAAGGCGAGCGATTCCGCGGTCGCCCAGTCGATGCCCTGACCGGTCTCGATCGCCGTGCGGCGATTGTCGAGGAAGCGCAGGATCGTCTTGTGGACGTTGAAGCCGGCCGGCACCTCGCAGAGCTTGGCGCCGATCTCCTTCAGTTCCGCCATGGTCGAGCCGGTCAGACCGGTGCGGTCGCTGTCGTCGTGGATGCCGACGGCCTTCATGCCGGTCCAGCGGCCGTCGAGCCAGTCGGCCTTGTTCGGCTTGAAGGCCTGACCGGCCTCGAACTCGCCGTTGAGGTGCTTGCGGAATTCCGCCTGCCACGCGTCGACCTCGGCCCGGGTGACCACGCCCTCGGCGACCAGCTTCTCGACGTAGATCGCCAGCGTGGTCGGGTGGTTGCGGATCTTCCGATACATGATCGGCTGGGTGAAGCTCGGCTCGTCGCCTTCGTTGTGACCGAAGCGGCGATAGCAGAACATGTCGATGACGACCGGCTTGTGGAACTTCTGCCGGAACTCGATCGCCACCTTGGCGGCGAAGGTCACCGCTTCCGGGTCGTCGCCGTTCACGTGCAGGATCGGCGCCTCGATCATCTTCGCCACATCCGAGGGATAGGGCGAGGAGCGCGAGAAGCGCGGATAGGTGGTGAAGCCGATCTGGTTGTTGATGATGACGTGGATCGAGCCGGCGGTGCGGTGACCCTTCAGACCGGAGAGGCCGAAGCACTCGGCCACCACGCCCTGACCGGCGAAGGCGGCGTCGCCGTGGAGCAGCAGCGGCAGCACCTGGGTGCGCTCGTCGAGCGGGATGATCTCGGCGAAGGGATCCTTGGCGAGCTGGTCCTGCTTGGCGCGGGCCTTGCCGAGCACCACCGGATTGACGATCTCGAGGTGCGACGGGTTGGCGGTCAGCGACAGGTGGACGCGGTTGCCGTCGAACTCGCGGTCGGACGAGGCGCCGAGGTGATACTTGACGTCGCCGGAACCTTCGACCTCGTCGGGGGCGAAGGAGCCGCCCTTGAACTCGTGGAAGAGGGCGCGGTGGGGCTTGCCCAACACTTGGCACAGCACGTTGAGGCGGCCGCGGTGGGCCATGCCCAGCACGATCTCCTTCACGCCGAGGTTGCCGCCGCGCTTGATGATCTGCTCGAGCGCCGGGATCAGCGCTTCACCGCCGTCGAGGCCGAAGCGCTTGGTGCCGGTGTACTTGACGTCGATGAACTTCTCGAAGCCCTCCGCCTCGATCAGCTTCTTGAGGATGGCGCGCTTGCCTTCCTTGGTGAAGGCGATGGCCTTGTCCGGACCTTCGATGCGCTCCTGGATCCAGCTCTTCTCGGCCGGATCGGAGATGTGCATGAACTCGACGCCGAGGGTCGAGCAGTAGGTGCGGCGCAGGATGTCGACCATCTCGCGGACGGTCGCGAACTCGAGGCCGAGCACCTTGTCGATGAAGATCTTGCGGTCGAGGTCCTTCTCGGTGAAGCCCCAGGAGGAGGGATGCAGCTCCTCGTGGTCCTTGTCGGCCGAGATGTCGAGCGGGTCGAGCTTGGCGTGGAGATGGCCGCGCATGCGATAGGCGCGGATCATCATGATGGCGCGCACCGAGTCGCGGGCGGCGGCCTGCAGCTGCTCCTGGGTGATCTCGACACCCTTGGCGGCGGCCTTGCCCTTCACCTTGTCCTTGAGCGACTTCTCCAGCCAGTCCCAGTCGCCGTCGAGGACCGAGATGCGCTCTTCGCCGGGCTTGATCGGCCAGTTGGCGCGCTTCCAGGACGGCCCCTTGGCGTTCTTGAGAACGTCGGACCGGTCGTCGCTCAACTCGCCGAAGAACTCGCGCCAGCTGGCGTCGACCGAAGCCGGGTTCTCTTCGTAGCGGGCGTAGAGGTCTTCGATCCAGGCGGCGTTGCCACCGAAGAGGAACGAGGAGGTCTGCTGATCGTCACGATCCATGGTGCGTCTCGGAACCTCTCGGGCTCCGCCTCGATCTGGGTCGGCGCGTCCCGTCGCGGGGGCGTCCGTCTTCCGGTCGGTCGGTTCGGGCGGCGGGATCGAACCGATTCGTGATCGTCACGGACCGCGGTTTCGAACTCGCTCGGGATGTCGTCTCGGCTCCGGCCGTCGGGTCCGTGGGGGCGAGCCCACGGGGAAAGTCGGAGCCGATCGTCGTTCGTCCGGGGACGAAGGACGAGGGGAGCGTCGCCGCTCCCCTCGTCGAACTCACTTGCCGAAGGCCTTGATGGCTTCGAGCAGGGTTTCGCCGAGACGAGCCGGCGACGGGGAGACGTGGACGCCGGCCTTGGCCATGGCGGCCATCTTCGACTTGGCGTCGCCCTTGCCGCCCGACACGATGGCGCCGGCGTGGCCCATGCGGCGGCCCGGAGGGGCCGACACACCGGCGATGAAGCCGGCCATCGGCTTCTTGATGGCGTGGGAGGCGAGGAACTCCGCCGCCTCTTCCTCGGCCGAACCGCCGATCTCGCCGATCATGATGATCGACTCGGTCTCCGGGTCCTTCAGGAACATGTCGAGCATGTCGATGAACTCGGTGCCCTTGACCGGGTCACCGCCGATGCCGACGGCGGTGGTCTGGCCGAGGCCGACGTCGGAGGTCTGCTTGACCGCCTCGTAGGTGAGGGTGCCGGAGCGCGACAGGATGCCGACGGTGCCACGCTTGAAGATGTGGCCCGGCATGATGCCGATCTTGCACTCGTCCGGGGTCAGGACGCCGGGGCAGTTGGGGCCGATGAGGCGCGACTTGGAGCCCTTGAGCGCCTTGCCGACCTTGACCATGTCGAGCACCGGGATGCCCTCGGTGATGCAGACGATCAGTTCCATCTCGGCGTCGATCGCCTCGAGAATGGCGTCGGCGGCGAAGGGCGGCGGCACGTAGATCGAGGTGGCGTTGGCGCCGGTGGCGGCCTTGGCCTGCCAGACGGTGTCGTAGACCGGCAGGTCGATGTGCCAGGTGCCGCCCTTGCCGGGGGTCACGCCGCCGACGACCTGGGTGCCGTAGGCGATCGCCTGCTCGGAGTGGAAGGTGCCCTGCGCGCCGGTGAAGCCCTGGCAGATGACCTTGGTGTTCTTGTCGACGAGAATGGACATCTGATCAAGCTCCCCGCACGGCCTTGACGATCTTCTGGGCCGCGTCGTCCAGGTTGTCGGCCGGGATGACGTTGAGACCGGACTCGCGGATGATCTGCTTGCCCAGTTCTTCGTTGGTGCCGGTCAGACGAACGACCAGCGGGACCTGCAGGCCGACCGCCTTCACCGCCGCGAGCACGCCGCGCGCGATGATGTCGCACTTCATGATGCCGCCGAAGATGTTGACCAGGATGCCCTTCACGTTCGGATCGGAGGTGATGATCTTGAACGCGGCGGTCACCTTCTCTTCCGAAGCGCCGCCACCGACGTCGAGGAAGTTGGCCGGGCTCTCGCCGTAGAGCTGGATGATGTCGAGGGTCGCCATGGCGAGGCCGGCGCCGTTGACCATGCAGCCGATGGTGCCGTCGAGGGCGATGTAGGCGAGGTCGAACTTGGAGGCTTCGATCTCCTTGGCGTCCTCTTCGGTCTCGTCGCGGAGCGCGACGATGTCGGGATGACGGAAGAGCGCGTTGGAGTCGAAGTTCACCTTGGCATCGAGGACCTTGAGGTCGCCCTGCTTGGTGACGATCAGCGGGTTGATCTCCAGCATCGCCATGTCCTTCTCGACGAAGGCGCGATAGAGATCGGCGACCAGCTTGACGCACTGCTTGACCTGAGCGCCGGTCAGTTGCAGCGCATAGGCGATGTTGCGGCCGACGTAGGGCTGGAAGCCGGCGGCCGGGTCGACGTGGAAGGTGTGGATCTTCTCGGGCGTGTCGTGGGCGACCGCCTCGATGTCCATGCCGCCTTCGGTCGAGACGACGAAACCGACCGAGCCGGTGGCGCGATCGATCAGGGCGGAGAGATAGAGCTCACGCTCGATGTCGGAGCCGTCCTCGATGTAGAGGCGGTTCACCTGCTTGCCGGCCGGGCCGGTCTGCACGGTGACGAGGGTGTTGCCGAGCATCTCCGCGGCGAAGGCCTCGACTTCGGCCACCGACTTGGCGAGACGCACGCCGCCTTTGGCGTCGGCCGGCAGTTCCTTGAACTTGCCCTTGCCGCGACCGCCGGCGTGGATCTGCGACTTGACGACCCACAGCGGGCCGCCGAGATCTTCCGCCGCCTTGCGGGCCTCGGCCGGCGTGAAGGCCGGAATGCCGCGCGACACCGGAGCGCCGTACTCGCGAAGGACCGCCTTCGCCTGGTATTCGTGGATGTTCATCGCCCTGTCTCGCCTCGAGAATTCGGTTTCTGAGGTTGCCGGAACCGCTGCGCGGCCGAACCCGGGTCCGGGTCCGGTCGCGGCCGGGATGCGGAAAGTACCGTCTCGGAGAGAGAGGCCCACCGAGAGGACGTGGCGGATCTGGGCCCGCTCACGCGCATCGTTCGATCGAACCGGCGAGCACCGTCATGCGGCGCTCGCCGTGGATGCATTCGCTTCGGCGGCTCAGGCGAGCGCCGGCTGGATCTTCTTGCAGGCGTCGATCAGGCCGGTCACCGCGGCGACCGACTTGTCGAACATCGCCTGCTCGGCGGCGTCGAAGGAGACCTCGACGATCTTCTCGACACCGTTCGAGCCGATCAGCGCGGGGACGCCGACGTAGAGGTTCTTCTGGCCGTACTCGCCGTTCAGCTCGGCGGCGACCGGCAGGATGCGCTTCTGGTCCTTGAGGTAGGACTCGGCCATGGCGATGGCGGAAGCGGCCGGGGCGTAATAGGCCGAACCGGTCTTCAGCAGGCCGACGATCTCGGCGCCGCCCTTGCGGGTGCGGTCGACGATGGCGTCGAGCTTCTCCTGGGTGAGCCAGCCCATCTTGACCAGTTCCGGCAGCGGCACGCCGCCGACGGTCGAGTAGCGCACCAGCGGGACCATGTCGTCGCCGTGGCCGCCGAGGGTCATGGCATGGACGTCCTTGACGGAGACGCCGGTCTCTTCGGCGAGGAAGTAGCGGAAGCGGGCGCTGTCGAGCACGCCGGCCATGCCGACCACCTTGTTCGCCGGCAGGCCGGAGAACTTCTGCAGCGCCCACACCATCGCGTCGAGCGGGTTGGTGATGCAGATGACGAAGGCGTTCGGGGCGAATTCCTTGATGCCGGCGCCGACCTTCTCCATGACGGAGAGGTTGATGCCGAGCAGGTCGTCGCGGCTCATGCCGGGCTTACGCGGCACACCGGCGGTGACGATGATGACGTCGGCGCCGGCGATGGCCTCGTAGGAAGAGGCGCCGGAGAAGCCGGCGTCGAAGCCGTCGACGGGGGAGGACTCGGCGATGTCGAGGGCCTTGCCCTGCGGAACGCCGTCGACGATGTCGAACAGCACGATGTCGCCGAGTTCCTTGAGACCGGCGAGATGAGCGAGCGTGCCACCGATCTGACCCGCGCCGATGAGGGCGATCTTCTTACGCGCCATTTCAGAGGTTTCCCTTCACGTCAATTGGAGGTCGGTGCGACATCCTGTCGTGCGGTTCGATACTCCGTTCCGGACGGGGGTGCAAGTCGGCCGAAGGTTTATTTCGCATCGCAAAAAGGCTAAGAAAAACGGCATTTTCCGCGCAAATTCGCAAGAGATTTCATGTGTCGGACGCTTGCCGCACCGCATCGTCCGGATCTTCCTCCGACGTGTCCGGTTCGTCGTGGGCGAGGGCGCCGTCGCCGGTGCCGTGGAGGGTCCGGGCGTATTCGTGCGAGCGCATCTCGGTGAGGCGGGAGACGGTGCGGGCGAACTCGAAACTCTCGGTACCGTCGGTGTCGGTCCACAGCGCCGCCGGCTCGGCGGCGGCAGAGACGACGATCTTGACCCGGCAGTCGTAGAGGGCGTCGACGAGGTTGATCAGTCGCTTCACGGCATTGCGCCGGTCGGGGCCGAGCACCGGCACGCCCTCGATCATCACCGTGTGGTAACGGCGAGCGATCTGGACGAAGTCGGCGGCGGACAGCGGTTTGTCGCACAGGTCGCGGAAGTGGAAGCGGGCGTGGCCGGCGGCGGCGGCGGGAATGTCGATGGCGCGGCCGCGGAAGGGAATGGCCTCGGGCGGGGTCGGACGGTGGCCGGTGAGGCGGAACCACTCCTCCTCCATCGCCGCGTCGGTGACGGCGCCGAGCGGCATGCGCCAGACCTCGTCGCCTTCCGTCTTGGTCAGGCGGTAGTCGTTGGGCGAGAGGAGTTCGAAGACGTCGGTGTGGCGGCCGAGGAGGTCGACGAAGGGCAGGAACAGGGCGCGGTTGAGGCCGCCCCAGTAGAGGCGCTGCGGCGCCACGTTGGAAGTGGCGACCACCACCACGCCGAGTTCGAAGAGCTTCTGGAACAGCCGGCCGAGGATCATCGCGTCGGCGATGTCGTAGACGGCGAACTCGTCGAAGCAGAGCAGGCGCGTCTCGGCGGCGATCTCTTCGGCGACGGGGGCGATCGGATCGTTGCCCTGGCGCCGGCCGTCGAGGATGGCGCGGCGGGCGCGATGGATACGGTCCTGGGTGTCGGCCATGAAGGCGTGGAAATGCGCCCGGCGCTTGCGCGCGACCGTCGAGCACTCGAAGAACAGATCCATCAACATGGTCTTGCCGCGGCCGACGGCGCCGTGGACGTAGAGACCGCGCAGCGTCTCGCGTTTCGGCGCGCGACGGCCGAACAACCAGCCGAGGGCCGAGCCCTTGGCGGCGAGATCGGACTGGGCGAGGGCGCGATCGAGGTCGTCGAGGCGGCGGGCGAGTTCGGCCTGGAGCGGGTCGTAGGCGATGGCGCGCGTGTCGACCAGCGCCTGATAGCGCCCGACGACGGTACGGCTCTCGTCCTCGCTCTGCGACATGGGGCGCGACCCTCTCTCAACCCCGGACGACCGAGCGCCGTTCGCGGCAGTTTCGGTCGGCAAGGGAGGTAGCGATCGGGTGGGGGGAAGTCAAAGCGACGGCTCTGCGACTTCGGTCGTATGGAGCGGCTTCGCCGCCGGGGGTCGATTGGGGCGGCTCGCCGCCGAGGGTCGTATGGGGCGTCTCGCCGCCCGGGGTCGTATGGGGCGCTTCGGCGAGCGGCCGCGGCGGGTGAATTCGCGGTCTACGGTGCGCGGCGGGGCTCATTCGCCGCCGGTGCCGGGCTCGATGCGGCCGGCGCCGAGGCGGCGGACGTTGTCGCGCAGGCGGCCGCGGATCGGCTCGAGCGCGGCGGTGGCGACGCGGAAGGCGGCGTCGACCGGCAGACGCCGTTCGGTCATGCTGCGGCCGACGGTGAGGCCCGCCTCGAGCGTGGCGGCGACGGTGCTCTGGGCCAGCGCGTCGAACTTCTCGGCGACCATCCGCACCGGTTCGCCGGCCGGCGCCGACTTCGGATCGGCGAGCGCGGCGAGCGCCGCGTCGGTCCTGAGCGCGATCACCATCGGCGACAGGCGGGCGATCTCGCCCATCGCTTCCCACACGCCGGCCATGCCGAGCGAGGTGGTTCCGAGTAGCGGTTGGAGCAGGCGCAGGGGCATGCGAGCGTCTCCGAAGATCTCGGCTCGTCCCGCTCCGGGTGGCGGTGGGCGGCCGAAAATCCTTTCCTAGATAACCTTTGCGAGGCGGGAGCGAAAGGGGTTTGCTGCAATGCAGCATAAATTCCGCAGCAAGTGATCCGTCCATCGATCGGCCGGCCGTCGCGAAAACCGCGGTATCCGGTCGTGTTGTCGGTGTTCGTCGGTGGCGTGGAATGTTGCATTGCGATTTCGCGACGCGGCGCGGTCTTGGCGAAGCGATCGGGATCCGATATGCGAAAGGCGCATCGCCGTGATGGCGAGACAGGGAGGTGTCGAGATTGGCCGAAGCGCTCAGTCCGTCCGCCGTCGAAGCGGCTCTCGCCCGTATCCGCCCGCACGTGCGCCACACACCGGTGATGAGCGTCGAGGGCGCGGCCTTCGGTCTCGCCGAACCGGTGAGCCTCAAGCTCGAACTGTTCCAGCACACCGGCTCGTTCAAGAGCCGCGGCGCCTTCAACAATCTTCTCGCCCGTCAGGTGCCGAAGACCGGGGTGACCGCGGCTTCGGGCGGCAATCACGGGGCGGCGGTGGCCTATGCGGCGGCCTGTCTCGGGCATCGCGCCCGCATCTTCGTGCCGACGGTGTCGAGCCCGGTGAAGGTCGATCGCATCCGTTCCTACGGCGCCGAGGTGGTGGTGGCGGGTGAGCGCTACGCCGATGCGGCGCTGTTGTCGGAGGCCTACGCCCGCGAGAGCGGCGCCCTCGTCGTCCACCCCTACGACAGCCCCTATACGATCGCCGCCCAGGGCAGCGTCGGGCTCGAGTGGGAGGAGGACGCCGCGGACGGCCTCGACACGGTTCTGGTCGCCGCCGGGGGCGGCGGCCTCGTCGCCGGGATCGCGCTGTGGTTCGCCGGGCGGACCAAGGTGGTGGCGGTCGAGCCGCGCGGCTCCTCGGCCCTTCATGCGGCGCTCGCCGCCGGGCGGCCGGTCGACGTCGAGGTGGAATCGATCGCCGTCGACAGTCTCGGCGCCAAGCGGGTCGGCGACCTCGTCCACATGATCGCCTCGACCCATGTCGACCAGTCGGTGCTGGTGCCCGACAGCGCTATCGTCGAGGCGCAACGGCGGTTGTGGAAGAGCCTGCGCATCGCCGCCGAACCGGGAGGTGCGGCGGCGCTCGCCGCGCTCCTTTCCGGCGCCTATCGGCCGGCGCGGGGCGAACGCGTCGGCGTTCTGGTGTGCGGCGGCAACGTCGATCTCGCCGCCCTGGCGGCACTGGCCCCGTGACCCCCTCGTGACCGAGAGAGACCCACATGCTTCCCGACCGCCTGTTGAAGGGTTACGCCGCCTTCCGTTCCGGCCGCTATCAGTCGGAGAACGATCGCTATCGCCTCCTGGCGGAGACCGGCCAACGGCCGAAGGTGATGGTCGTCGCCTGTTGCGACAGCCGCGCCGCGCCGGAGCTGATCTTCGACTCCTCGCCGGGTGAACTCTTCGTGGTGCGCAACGTCGCCAACCTGGTGCCGCCCTATGCGCCCGACGGCGAGTATCACGGCACCTCGGCGGCGCTCGAATTCGGATTGATGGGGCTCGAGGTCGAGCACGTCGTGGTGATGGGCCACGGCCGGTGCGGTGGCATCGCCGCGGCGCTGAAGGAGGGCGGCTCGCCGCTGTCGCCCGGCGACTTCATCGGCAAGTGGATCTCGCTGCTGGAGAAGCCGGTCGAGGCCTGCCGTTGCGAGGACATCGCCGAGCCGTCGGAGCGCCAGCATCGGCTCGAACACCTGTCGATCGCCAATTCGTTGGAGAACCTCAGGACGTTTCCCTGCGTGCGGGCGCTGGAGATGCTCGGGCGGCTGAAGCTCCACGGGGTGTGGTTCGACATCGGCCTCGGCGAGTTGCACGTGCTCGACGAGGCGACCGGCAGCTGGGATCGGTTGGAGACCGGCGAGACCGGCTGACGCCGACGGAGGGCGTCCCCCTCGTCGCGGCGGCGGTCGCGCCCGGCCTCGTCTCAGGGCTTCAGATAGCCGTAACCCTGGCGCTCCAGCAGGGCGATCTGGGCGACACCGGCGCCGATCAGATCTTCGGTCTTCAGGCCGTGGAGGTCGGCCGGCTCGATGCGGCGCGAGATCAGGGTGTTGCGGCAGACGAGGAAGCGGGCGCCCTTGGCCTTCAACGCGTCGATGCGGGCGGCGAGCTTCTCGTCGCCCTTGGCGTAGGTGAGCAGGTCGACGCCGTCGCCGTTCATCACCACCACCAGATCGAGTTGGTCGGGCTCGACCGCGGCGAAGTGGTTCTCCATGTTGCCGACCCAGTTGCGGTACTTGCTGCCGAGGTAACCGCCGCTCTCGGTCAGGTGATAGATCACCTTCTGGTGGCCGAAGTCGGTCACCACCTTGGGGACGTTCACCGGGGCGCCGCGGGCGGTGAGCCGCCAGCCTTCCCAGCCGGCCACCGCGATGACCATGGCGATCGCCACGACGGCGAGGAGTTTCGCATCGAAACGGCTCGTCAGGGTGGACATGGGCTTCTCCGTCGATCGATGTCTTCTTGGTCCGGAAAGTGTCTCTTTTCGAAACATCCGGTGCGATTGTCCCGCTCGTGGTGCGAGCGGCGTGCCGGGTCGGCCGGTCGTTGCCGAGGAAGTCGCGTCTTGGTAAAGGGAGGCCGCGCGAGCGCGCCTCCTTGTCACTTCGAACGGGATTTCCGCCCATGGCCTCCTTCAATCTCTTCCTTCTTCCCGGCGACGGCATCGGTCCGGAGATCATGATCCAGGTGAAGGAGGTGCTCGGCTGGTTCGAGAAGCGGGGCGTGGCCAAGTTCGAGACCGAGAGCGGCCTCGTCGGCGGTTCGGCCTACGACGCCCACGGCAAGGCGATCTCGGAGAGCGACATGGCGCTCGCCCAGGCGGCCGACGCGGTGCTGTTCGGCGCGGTCGGTGGGCCGAAGTGGGCGGACGTGCCCTACGAGGTGCGCCCCGAAGCCGGCCTGCTGCGTCTCAGGAAGGACCTCGGCCTGTTCGCCAACCTGCGCCCGGCGATCTGCTATCCGGCGCTCGCCTCTGCCTCGTCCTTGAAGCCCGAGCTGGTCGAGGGCCTCGACATCCTGATCGTGCGCGAGCTGACCGGCGGCGTCTATTTCGGCGAGCCGAAGGAGATCGTGACGCTGGAGAACGGCGAGAAGCGCGCCGTCGACACCCAGGTCTACACCACCCACGAGATCGAGCGCATCGCTCGCGTCGCCTTCGACCTCGCCAAGACCCGCCGCAACAAGGTCTCTTCGGCCGAGAAGCACAACGTGATGAAGTCCGGCGTGCTGTGGAAGCAGGTGGTGTCGAAGGTCGGCGCGGCGGAATACGCCGACGTCGAGCTCGAGCACGTGCTCGCCGACAACTGCGCCATGCAGCTCGTCCGCCGGCCGAAGCAGTACGACGTCATCGTCTGCGACAACCTGTTCGGCGACATCCTCTCCGACGTGGCCGCCATGCTGACCGGCTCGCTCGGCATGCTGCCGTCGGCCTCGCTCGGCGCGCCGGACGCGGCGACGGGCAAGCGCAAGTCGCTCTACGAGCCGGTGCACGGCTCCGCCCCGGACATCGCCGGCCGCGGCCTCGCCAACCCGATCGCCATGATCGGCTCCTTCGCCATGGCGCTGCGCTATTCGCTCGGCCTCGGCGACGCCGCCGACCTGCTCGACAAGGCGATCTCCGACGTGCTCGGCTCGGGCGTCCGCACCGCCGACATCGCCAAGCCGGGCGAGAACACCGTCTCGACCACCGAGATGGGCACGGCCATCGTCGCGGCGCTGGACCGGCTGTCGGCGTGAGCCTCCCGTTCATCCGAGACTACACGAGCCCCGGAACCCAAGGTTCCGGGGCTTCTTCGTTGCACGCGCCGCGCCTACGTCGAACGACGAACCGCGTTCCGCACCAATGGTCTTGCGCTGCGCTGCACAAGGTTTAGGCTCACCTGTGAAAGTTCATTTCGTGAGCAGGGGCATCCCTTGGCCATCCAGACCGCGCTGCACCACGTCACCGCCTATTCCTACGATCGACCGGTCCAACTCGGGCCGCAGATCATCCGGCTGCGGCCGGCGCCGCATTGCCGGACCCGGGTCACCGGCTATTCTTTGCGGGTGACGCCGGAGACCCACTTCGTCAACTGGCAGCAGGATCCGCACGGCAACTGGGCGGCGCGGTTCGTCTTTCCGGAGAAGACGACGGAGTTCCGCATCGAGGTCGATCTCATCGCCGAAATGGCGGTCTACAACCCGTTCGACTTCTTCGTCGAGGAATACGGCGAGACGTTCCCCTTCGCCTACAAGCCGGAACTCGAATACGAACTGAAGCCCTATCTCGTGGCCGAGCCGACGGGCGAGCTGTTCGAGGCCTATCTGGCGGGGCTGTCGCGCGACGAGACCAACACCGTCAATTTCCTGGTCGATCTCAATCGCCACCTGTCGCAGGACATCCGCTACGTCATCCGCATGGAGCCGGGCGTCCAGGAGCCGGACGAGACGCTGGAGAAGAAATCCGGCTCGTGCCGCGACACGGCGTGGCTGCTCGTCCAGATCCTGCGGCGGCTCGGGCTCGCGGCGCGTTTCGTCTCGGGCTATCTGATCCAGCTGAGGCCGGACGTGAAATCGCTCGACGGGCCGTCGGGCACCGATCACGACTTCACCGATCTGCACGCCTGGGCCGAGGTCTATCTGCCGGGCGCCGGCTGGATCGGTCTCGATCCGACATCGGGTCTCCTCGCCGGCGAGGGCCACCTGCCGCTGTGCGGCACGCCGCACTATCGCTCGGCGGCGCCGATCACCGGTCTGGTCGATCCGGCGGAAGTCACCTTCGATTTCAGGATGCGGGTCGACCGCATCGCCGAGAAGCCGCGGGTCACCGCGCCCTTCTCCGACGACGCCTGGGCGGCGCTCGACGCGCTGGGTGAGCGCGTCGACGAAGACCTCGTCCGCAACGACGTACGGCTCACCATGGGTGGCGAGCCGACCTTCGTGTCGATCGACGATTATCAGTCGGCGGAATGGAACACCGCCGCGGTCGGGCCGACCAAGCGGACGCTCGCCGACGACCTGATCCGTCGGCTCAGGACCCGCTTCGCCCCGGGGGGCTTCCTGCACTACGGCCAGGGCAAGTGGTATCCGGGCGAGAGCCTGCCGCGCTGGGCCTTCGCGCTCTACTGGCGCAAGGACGGCAAGCCGATCTGGCGCGACCCGTCGCTGGTGGCGCTGGAGGCCGGCGGCCGCGACGCGACGGTCGAACAGTCGCGCATCCTCGCCGAGAGCATCGCCGAACGGCTCGACATCGGCGGCGACTACGTCGTGGCGGCCTACGAAGACCCGGCCCACTGGATGGTCCAGGAGGCGAAACTGCCGGTCAACACCGATCCGTCGAACTCCAAGCTGGAGAACGCCGAGGATCGCCATCGCATGGCCCGCGTCTTCGACCGCGGTCTGACCAGCGCGACCGGCCATGTGCTGCCGGTGCAGCGCTGGCAGAGCCGGGCCGGCCAGGGTTGGTATTCGGAGAAGTGGCGGCTCCGGCGCGACAAGCTGTTCCTCATCCCCGGTGACAGCCCCGTCGGCTATCGCCTGCCGATCGCCTCGCTGCCGTGGATCCCGCCGGCGAGCTATCCCTACATCATGGAACTCGATCCCTTCGTCGAGCGGCCGGACCTGCCCGATCCGGACGACCTCGCCCAGGTCTACCGTCGCTCGGGGCCGGCGCAGCGGGTGACCCAGCGCTGGGTCGAGGAGATCGGTGCCGATCAGGTGCGCACCGCGCTGTCGATCGAGCCGCGCGACGGCATCCTCAACGTGTTCATGCCGCCGGTGCAGACGCTCGACGACTATCTCGAACTCTTGGCGGCGGTCGAGGCGGCGGCCGAGACGCATCGTCTGCCCGTCCACATCGAAGGCTATCCGCCGCCGTTCGATCCGCGGCTCGAGGTGATCAAGGTCACGCCCGATCCCGGCGTCATCGAGGTCAACGTCCAGCCGGCGGCGTCGTGGAGCGAGTGCGTCGAGATCACCTCCAAGCTCTACGAGGAGGCCCGCTGGTCGCGGCTCGGCACCGAGAAGTTCATGGTCGACGGCCGCCACACCGGCACCGGCGGCGGCAACCACGTGGTGGTGGGTTCGCGCTGGCCGTCCGACAGTCCGTTCCTGCGGCGGCCGGATCTCCTGAAGAGCCTGGTGCTCTATTGGCAGCGCCATCCCTCGCTCAGCTATCTCTTCTCCGGCCTGTTCATCGGCCCGACCTCCCAGGCGCCGCGCATCGACGAGGCCCGGCACGACACGCTCTACGAACTCGAGATCGCCATGGCCTCGGTGCCGTCACCGGGTGAGGGATGGCCGCCGCCGCCGTGGCTGGTCGACCGGCTGTTCCGCAATCTCCTCGTCGACGTCTCGGGCAACACACATCGCACCGAGATCTGCATCGACAAGCTCTATTCGCCGGACGGGCCGACCGGCCGGCTCGGGCTGGTCGAGTTCCGTTCCTTCGAGATGCCGCCGGATGCGCGCATGTCGCTCGCCCAGCAACTCCTCCTCAGGGCGCTGATCGCGTGGCTGTGGCGGGAGCCGCAGTCGGGCGAGTTCGTGCGTTGGGGCACGGCGCTGCACGATCGCTTCATGCTCGGCCACTTCGTCTGGGAGGATTTCCTCGGGGTTCTCGACGACCTGAAGGGGGCCGGATACGCCTTCGATCCGCTGTGGTTCAAGGCGCAATACGAGTTCCGCTTCCCCTATTACGGCACGGTCGAGCACGCCGGCGTGAAGCTCGAGATCCGTCAGGCGCTGGAGCCGTGGCACGTCACCGGCGAGGAGGGCGCGGTCGGCGGTACGGTGCGTTTCGTCGACTCCTCGGTCGAACGCCTGCAGGTCAAGGTCGAGGGTTTCAACCCGACGCGCCACATGATCACCGCCAATGGCCGGCCGGTGCCGCTCACCTCGACCGGGGTGACCGGCGAGGCGGTGGCGGGCGTGCGCTTCAAGGCGTGGCAGCCGGCCTCCGGCTTCCATCCGACGATCCCGCCGCAGGCACCGATCACTTTCGACATCCTCGACAAGTGGACGGGCCGGTCGATCGGCGGCTGCGTCTATCACGTCGCCCATCCGGGAGGGCGCAACTACGAGACCTTCCCGGTCAATTCCTACGAGGCGGAGGCGCGTCGTCTCGCCCGATTCATCGACCACGGACACACGCCGGGCTTCGTCGTGGTGCCGCAGCCGGAGAGAACCGGGGAATACCCCTTGACACTCGACCTCCGACGCCCGCCCACTCGCGGCTGAGGAAGGGGACCGCGCGGGGGGCGAGGTGGCGTCGACGCAGCTCGAGTTGGCGATGCGATGGACGGGTGAGATCGACGGCGATCTCGCTCCGCTGCTCGTCGGCTATCGCCCGGTGCCGGGCGTCCACGACGAGTTGGTCGATGCGACCGGCCGCCTCCGGCCGCACTGGAAGGATCTGCTCGGCCGGCTGGCGGCGCTCGGCCGCGGCCAACTCGAGCGGCGCTTCGCCGAGGCCGACCGGCGGCTCGCCGAATCGGGCGTGGTCTATCGCGTCTACGGCGACGAGGCGGAAGTGGAGCGGCCTTGGCCGCTCGCCCATCTGCCGATCGTCATCGACGCGGCCGACTGGGCGGGGCTGGCGGAGGGCGTCCTGCAACGCGCCCGCCTGTTCGAGGCGATCCTCGACGACCTGATGGGCGAGGGGCGTCTCGTCGGCGAAGGCGTACTGCCGGCGGCATTGGTCGCCGGCAATCCGGAGTTCCTGCCGCCGCTGGCCGGTCTACGGCCGAAGGGCGGGGCGCATCTCCATCTCTATGCGGCCGACGTCAGCCGGGCGCCGGACGGGCGGTGGTGGGTTCTCGCCGATCGCACGCAGGCGCCGTCGGGCGCCGGCTACGCCATCGAGAACCGGATCGCCCTGTCGCGGGCGTTGCCGGAGTTCTTCGACGCGCTCGGGGTCGAGCGCCAGGGGCCGTTCTTCCAGGCGATGCGATCCGGCCTCGCGGCGGCGAGCGGGCGCGAGGATCCGCGCATCGCGCTGCTGACCCCCGGCCCGTGGAACGAGACCTATTTCGAACACGCCTATCTCGCCCGGGTCCTCGGCTTCCAGCTGGTCGAGGGCAGCGATCTGGTGGCCTCGCCCGAGGGTGTGGCGGTGCGCACCGTCGAAGGACCGCGGCCGGTCGACGTGCTGGTCCGTCGTATCGACTCCGATTGGGCCGATCCCCTGGAACTCGATCCGTCGTCGCGGCTCGGTGTGGCCGGGCTCGTCGAGGCGGTCCGTCACGGCCGCGTCGTCGTCGCCAATGCGCTCGGCTCCGGCCTGGTCGAAGCGCCGGCGCTCGCCGGCTACCTGCCGGGGATTTCCCGGCGTCTGCTCGGCGAGGACCTGCGCCTTCCCAACGTCGCCACCTGGTGGTGCGGTGAGGCGGCGGCGCGCAGGACCGTGACGGCGAACCTCGACCGTCTGATGCTGTCGCCGGCCTTCGGGCGGTCGCTGCGCGGCACGCTCGATTCGACCGGTGTGCTCGGCTCGCGTCTCTCCGCCGCGGAGAAGGGGCGCATCGCCAACCTGCTCGAACGCCGCGGCGTCGATTTCGTCGGGCGCGAACCGCTGCGTCTCTCCACCGCGCCGGTGTGGGAGAAGGGCCGCCTCGTGCCGCGCCCCTTCGCGGTGCGTATCTTCGCGGCGCGGACGCCGAACGGCTGGACGGTGATGCCGGGCGGTCTCGCCCGTATCTCCGAGCGCGAGGACGTGCGCAACCTGTCGATGCAGCGCGGCGGTCGCTCCGCCGACGTCTGGGTGCTCGGAGGTGCCACGCCGGCGCGCGCCGAGACCCGGCTGGTGCCCGATGCGGAAGCCGCGGAGATCCGTCGCGACAACGGCATCCTGCCGGCGCGCGTCGCCGACAATCTCTTCTGGTTGGGCCGCTATCTGGAGCGGGCGGAGACGACGTTGCGCCTGTTGCGGGCGCTGGCCGGTCACGGCGACGACGGCGTCGCCGAAACCTCCGGCGGCCTCGCCCGGCGGATCGGGAGGCAGCTCGTCGGCTGGGGGGCGGTGGCGGAGACGCGGGGGGTCGAAGAAACCGCGACGGCGGCGCTGTGGGGCGCCATGCCGGGGTCGGTCGCCTCTCTGGTGGCGGCGGCGCATCGGACCGGGGCGGTGGTGCGCGACCGCCTGTCGCCCGACTGTTGGCGGGCGCTGCTCGACCTCGAGGAGCAATCCAAGCTGCGCGGCGACGACGAACGGCGAGCGGCGCCGGTGTTCGGCGAGATCGAGCGGGCGCTCAGAACCCTCGCCGCCATCGTCGGTCTCGCCCACGACACCATGAACCGGCGCGAAGGCTGGCGCTTCTTCGATCTCGGGCGGCGGATCGAGCGCGGCATCGGCCTGTCGCGAGCGGCGCGGACCTTCACCGGGCCGGATTCCGGCTCGGAGGCGCTCGATCTGCTGCTCGACCTCGCCGACGGGCGGGTGACCTATCACAGCCGGTACCTCTCCGGTCCGGCGCGGCGGCCGGTGCTCGATCTGGTGCTGCTCGACGAGGGTCATCCGCGGGCGGTCGCCTATCAGGTGGCGCGCATCGTCGAACACCTCTCCCGGCTCACCGGGCGCAGCGAGGGCGACCTGCTGGAACCGGCGGAACGACTGGCCCAACGCCTCGTCACGACGCTCGAGACCAGCGACGCCGGCGCCTTCGACATCTCGCGCATCGAGGCGATCGAGATCGAACTGATGGCGATCTCGGATCAGGTGACGGCGCATTGGTTCGGGCGGACCGTGCCGCTCGCCGACGACGAGACGGACGAGTGAGGCGATGCGTTACGACGTCACCCAGGTCACGGTCTACGATTGGGGCGCGGCGGTGCCCTTCGCCGACTGTGCGTTGCGCCTGATCCCGATCGAGCGGCGCGGCCAGCGGGTCCACGTCTCCGATCTGGTGGTCGACCCTCCGGCCTCAGGTCTCGTCGACGGGCTCGACTTCTGGGGCAACCACGTCACCCGCGTCGGTTTCCGCCGGTCGCATCGCCGCCTCACCATCCGCGCCACCGCCCGCGTCACGGTGGCGCCGCCGCCGTCGCTCGACCCCGACCCGAGTCCGGCGCACGAGACGATCCGCGATCTCGCCGCCGGCTCCGTCTCACTGGCGCCCGACGATCCGGTCCACTTCCTGTTTCCCTCGCGCTGGGTGCCGCTCACCCCGCCGGTGACCGATTGGGCGGCGTCGTCGTTTCCGCCCGGGCGGTCGATCGTCGCCGGCGCCCTCGACCTGACCCGGCGGATCCACGCGGACTTCGCCTACGATCCCCACGCCACCGACGTGGCGACGCCGCTCGCCAAAGCGTTCTCGGAACGGCGCGGCGTGTGCCAGGACTTCGCCCATGTGATGATCGCGGGCCTACGCGGTCTCGGCCTGCCGGCGGCCTATGTCAGCGGCTATCTCAGGACCGTGCCGCCGCCGGGCGAAGCGAGGCTCGCCGGGGCGGATGCCATGCACGCCTGGGTCGAGGTGTGGTGCGGCGTCGAGCTCGGCTGGATCGGCTTCGATCCGACCAACGGCATCGCCGTCGCCACCGATCACATCGTCGTCGGCCACGGCCGCGACTACACCGACGTCTCGCCGGTGACCGGCATCATCCTGTCGGCCGGCTCGCAGGGCCTCGCCGTGGCGGTCGACGTGGTCGAGGTCGACGCGCCGGAGGCGACGTCGCCCGACATTGTGGCAGAAACGGCCGAGTTCTCGCCTTCGACTATGTGAATCCCCTTGCAAATGGTGCGGACGCGCGGATCTAATCGATCCAAACAGACGTTCGGACGATCGCATCCCGGTCGGAAACGATCGCGCGTGGGGCCGACGCGAGCGGAGGGGCGACCATGAGCGACGCGAACACGATGTCCACCGATCCCGGCCGAAGCGCGGAAGCGGCGGAGGAACACCGCCGGCGCCAGCCGAAGGTGCGCAACATCGACGGCCGCGACATCGCCGAGGCCTTCGCCGCCGGGCTCGCCGACTTCCGCGCCGCGCCGCTCTACGGCTTGTTCTTCGGCGGCTTCTACGCGATCGGCGGGCTGTTCCTGGTGTGGCTGACCTTCGGCGTCGGCATCGGTTATCTGACCTATCCCTTCGCCACCGGTTTCGCCCTCCTCGGCCCCTTCGTGGCGGTCGGCTGTTACGAAGTCAGCCGGCGGCGAGAGGCGGGGTTGCCGCTCGCGTGGCGCGGCATCCTCGGGGCGATGTTCGACCAGAGCCGGCGCGAGCTCGGCTGGATGGCCTTCGTCACCCTCTTCATCTTCCTGATGTGGATGTATCAGGTCCGCATTCTGCTGGTGCTGTGCCTGGGCCTGAAGAACTTCACCACGGCGACCGAATTCCTCCACGTGGCGACGAGCACGCCGGAGGGCTTCCTGTTCCTGGTGCTGGTCCACCTCGACGGGGCGATCGTGTCGCTCGTCGCCTTCACGCTGACGGTGGTGTCGTTCCCGATCCTGCTCGATCGCGAGGTCGACTTCATCACCGCGATGATCACCTCGGTGAAGGCGGTGATCGCCAATCCCAAGACGATGCTCTCCTGGGCGGCGATCGTCACGGCGCTGATGTTCGTGGCGGTCATCCCCGCCTTCGTCGGGCTCTTCGTGGTGCTGCCGATCCTCGGCCACACCACGTGGCACCTCTACCGGCGGCTGGTGGCGCCGGTCGAGGTGTGAGCGAAGCAGCGGAATCGAGGACGTACGGAGCGGCGCCGGGGAGGGAGACCCGGGGTGCTACCCTTTCGCATCACGAAGCTCGGCCGAGGACGATCAGCCCAGCACGATCACCGGCGTGCCGACACCGACGCGGCCGTAGAGATCGACGACGTCGTGGTTGAGCATGCGGATGCAGCCCGACGACACCGCCTTGCCGATGCTGGTCTCGTCGTTGTTGCCGTGGATGCGGTAGAGCGTGTCGCGGCTGCCCTGGAAGAGATAGAGGGCGCGGGCGCCGAGCGGGTTGTCGGGGCCGCCGGGCATGCCGCCGGCCCATTTCGCCGCGGCCTTGTCGCGCAACGTCATCTCGTGCGGCGGCGTCCAGGTCGGCCACGGACCGGACTTGCCGCCGATACGGGCGCGTCCGGCCCAGGAGAAGCCCTCGCGACCGACACCGACGCCGTAGCGGGTCGTCCGGTCGCGGCTTTCGACGTGATAGAGGAAGCGCTCGTAGGGGTCGACGACGATGGTGCCGGGCGCCTCGTCGCCGGCCCAGGCGACGGTGTGGCGCAGGTACTGGCGGTCGATGCGCGACATGTCGAGCGCTTCGATCTCGCGGCCGTTGTCGCGGCGTGCGGCGTAGATGGTGCGCCAGTCGCCGGCGGGGGAGGCGAAGGCGAAGGAGCCGACGCCGGAGCCGGGGATCGACCGCATGCGGCCGCCGGCGGCGCAGCCGGCGAGGAACAGCGGCAGTCCGAGGAGGGCGGCGCGGCGGGTCGCGATCAGGCGGGTCTCGGGGCGGTCGGCGTCGCGGCTGCGGCTCGTCATTCCTCGGCATCTCCTCGTCGTCGTCATCGTCCCGAAACGGCACGGTGCGGAAAGAGGAAATTAGGGCAGGCGACGAGACATGTCAGCGGGTGTCGTCGCGTCGTCGCCGTTTCGTGATGGCGAGTTGCCGCGACGAAACACTCGGAGAGGTTCCGCGCCCTTCGCATCGCTGCGGAACCGCCGCAGAGAGATCCGTCGACAGCTCATACCGAGTCCACGAAATTCGGACTCGTCCGAATTTCGTGGGTTGCGGCCTGACCGGCCGACGCCCGTTCGGGCTCGCCTTCGCGGATGAAGTTCCGAACAGGTCAGAACTTCATCCGCTCGGTATCAGATCGTCTGATTGTAGGCGCCGACTTCCGGGTTCTGGCGCAGGACGGCGTCG
>NZ_DAIPZB010000044.1:0-40847 GCF_036782435.1 Pinisolibacter sp.
GGCAATCTCCTCAGGCGAAACGCTCATCCGTGATTTTCAAAACGGACTCTCAGAGCGCGAGCAGCCGATAGGTCGTCTCGTGGCCGTAGGCCTCGCCCGGGCGCAGGATCACCGAGGGGAAGTTGCGGTGGTTGGGGGCGTCGACGAAGCCCTGTGCCTCCAGGCAGAAGCCGGCATGGGGTCCGTGCGCCAATCCGTACGCGGCGAAGGGCGAGTGCGACAGGAAGCCGGCGGTGTAGAGCTGCAGCGACGGCTGATCGGTCACCACTTCGAGCGCCAGCCGCCCGTCCGGTGCCGTCGCCCGCGCCGCCACCATTCGTTCGCCCGGCACGCCGGCGAGGGCAAAGGCGATGTCGTAGTCGCCGCCGATCCGCCGCGCGGTGCGGAAGTCGAAGACCGTTCCGGCCACCGGCAGCATCGCCCCGGTCGGGATCAGCGCCGCGTCGACGGGCGTGTAGAGATCGGCGGCGATCTCCAGCATGTGCTCGCGGCAGTCGCCGGCCTCGTTCAGCGTCAGATAGGCGTGATTGGCGAGATTGACCGGCGTCGGGGCATCGCAGGTCGCCGTCGCCGAGATGTCGAGCGTGCCGGCTCCGCTCAGCCGGTAGGTGAGCCGCACCACCACCCGGCCCGGAAAGCCCTGATCGCCGTCGGCGGACTCGAGCTCCAGGGTGACCCGATCCGCGCTCGCCTCGACGACCGACCAGACCCGCCGGGTGAAGCCCATCGGCCCGCCGTGCAGCGTGTTGCGTCCGCTCTCGTTGACCAGCACCCGGTGCTCGACGCCGTCGAGGCGGAACCGGCCGCCGGCGATGCGGTTGGCGCAGCGTCCGACCATGACGCCGACATGCGCGCCGTTGTCGCGATAGCCCTCGACCGAGTCGAAGCCGAGCGCCACCTGCCGCCGCCCGCCGCGGATCGGCACTTCGAGGCCGCGGATCGCCGCGCCGATGGTCAGGATCGACGCCGTCGCACCGCCGTTCGAGGTGAGTACGATCTCCTCGACGCCTACGCCGTCGATCTCGCCGAAGCTCCGGATCCGCGCCATCGTTCTCTCCTCTCGGCCCGCGGCGGGGCGTCGTCGCAATATGCGCCCCGAGGTCCCCACCTCATCCTTCATAGCGCGCCGTCGTCGCGGCGGGGAGGGGAGGCCGGCGCGTCGTCGCTCCGATGCGATCGAGGCGATTCGGCGCAGGCCGCCACGCGCCCGGGAAACCAACCCCTCCGCCGCGCATCGATCGGCGACGGGCTCGCATGTCGCGACGGGCCTTGTGTCGACGGCGCGATCCGCTATCTCGAGGTACGCAAGGCAATTCGACCGCCGTCTCGTTTCGATCGACGGCGGAATATTGGAGACGAGAACGATGAAGACCCGCCGTTTCGGCCGCACCGGCCGGCAAGTATCCGAGATCGGTTTCGGCGCCTGGCAGATCGGCGGCTCGTGGGGCGATGTCGACGAGGCCGACGGCCGTGCCGCCCTCCATGCCGCCCTCGACGCCGGCATGACCTTCGTCGATACCGCCGACGTCTACGGCGACGGGCGCTCCGAGCGGATCATCGCCGAGGTGCTGAAGGAGCGGGGCGGGGATCGCCCCTTCGTCGCCACCAAGGCCGGCCGCCGCCTGTCGCCCCATGTCGACGCCGGCTATACCGCCGAGAACCTCGAGGCCTTCGTCGATCGCTCGCTGAAGAACATCGCCGTCGATCGCCTCGACCTCGTCCAGCTCCACTGCCCGCCGACCGAGACGCTCTATCGTCCCGAGGTCGCCGAGGCGATGGAGGGCCTGAAGCGCAAGGGCAAGGTGCGCGACTGGGGCGTCAGCGTCGAGAAGGTCGAAGAAGGCCTGAAGGCGATCGAATACCCCGGGGTCGTCTCGGTGCAGATCATCTACAACCTGTTCCGCCAGCGCCCGGCCGAACTGTTCTTCCGTGAGGCGGCGAGGCGTGATGTGGCGATCATCGCCCGCGTGCCGCTGGCGAGCGGCCTTCTCTCCGGCAAGATCACCGCCGCGACCACCTTCGCCGCCGACGACCACCGCGCCTTCAACCGCCACGGCGAGGCCTTCGACGTCGGCGAGACCTTCGCCGGCGTGCCCTTCGAGGTCGGTCTCGCGGCGGTCGAGGAGATCCGCCGTCTGGTCCCCGCGGGCGTGCCGATGGCCGCCTTCGCCCTGCGCTGGATCCTCATGGCCGATGCGGTCGGCGTCGTCATCCCCGGTGCCCGCAACGCCGACCAGGCCCGCGCCAACGCCGCCGCTGCAGATCTGCCGCCGCTGTCGACCGAGATCATGGCGGCGGCGCGCGACATCTATACCCGGCTGGTCGCCCCGCACGTCCATCAGCGCTGGTGAGCGTGCCCCGCCGTCCCGGGTCGCTCGAAGCATCTCGGCATCGGGCGACACGGGCCGACGGCGAATCTGTCACCATCGGCGGATCACTCGGAGGCGCCCCATGTCCGCATCCGTCGTCCCCGCCGCCCGCCCGATACTCGTCGTCCTCGCCGCCCTCGTCGGCGGCCTCGGGCCGATCACGGCTGCGCCGGCCTGCGCCGAAGGCCCGCCGATCGGCCACACCTACGTGGTGATGATGACCCGGTCGCAGATCGCCGCCGGCCTGCCGCGTCATCTCCTGCCGCCGCTCACCGATGCCCTCGATCGCGCCGGCCTGAAGAACGCCAGGGGCCCGACCGCCGAATGGGTGGTGACGGTCGAGACCTCCGCCGACCGGGGCGACTGGCTCGGGGTGGGGGAATCACGCCGCTGGCGCCACAATTCGACGGTGTCGGTCGGTTTCGCCCGCAACGAGGGCTTCCCGCGCAAGCCGGGCACCCCGACCTTCACCGTCGACGCCCGCGTCGTCACGGCGAACCCCGATCGCCACGACGAATACCGCTGCCTCGTCGACCTCGCGGTGAAGACGGCGATGAAACGTTGGCAGCCGCAGGGCCGGATCGCGGTGCACGGCATCGAGTGCGAACACGGCGAGTGAGGTCTCGACGAGAATTCGTCGGCGACCGGCATTTTTTCGTGAACCGAAAGGAGAGGACGAACGACGGACCGGTGGTGGCCGAGTTCATCGCCGCCCGAGATTGCCTGGAGGCGATGATGTTCTCGTCCGTTCGTGCAGCCGCCGTGATCGCCGCTCTCACCTTTCTGACCGTCACCGTCCTCACCTCTCTCGCCGACGACCGCCCCGCCCGTCCGGACGAGACGCTGCGCCCGCGCACCCAGTCCGGCGAGACCCGGGCCGGGTCGCCGATGTCGGCGGTGTTCCGGTGAGTGACGATCTCCGCCAGGTCCTCCCCGGCCGGGGGACGACCAACGTGTCGGCTGCGGTCCGATCCCGCAGAGCGTCCACAATCGCCGATCTCGGCTCGGGCGCGAGGATGAACTCGGCCCGAACGATCTCCTCGTTCTCGAACAGACCCTGAAACTGTCGAGGGCGTCACGAGGGGCGCCGAACCACTGCGGACGGAAAAGCTCCCGGTGGTCGCCGCGATGGATCCCGCCCCTCCCTCGACGCCGCGCAGTATGGATCGTCTCATACCGAGTTCACGAAATTCGGACTCGTCCGAATTTCGTGAGTTGCGGCCTGACCGGCCGACGCCCGTTCGGGCTTGCCTTCGCGGATGACGTTCCGAACAGGTCAGAACTTCATCCGCTCGGTATCACCCACTCCGCCAGCGCGGATGCGACCCGAAGGCGACCACCTCATGATGCCGGCATTCGCCTTCCGGGTTCTGGTCGGGTGTGCGTTGGCACTTTCGACCTGCGACGGTGCCGCTCACGCGGACCGGGCATGACCACACCGGTCTGTCATACCGGTGTCGACGGCATTCGCCGCGTGACGCGGATCAGAATGGCATCGACGAACCCGGCCCGGTTCATTTCGACGCCAAGCTCGCCATGGTCGCTGCATTCGGGCAGATCTCGGCGAGTTGATCGACCGGCGCTCCCTCGTCCATCAGGTGGCGACAGCGCTTCACCTCCCGGCAGTTGTTGCAGACCCGTTCGAGGTCGCGGAACAGCAGGCCGAGTTCGCGCCGCACCTCCTCGGCCTCGATACCGTTGAGCGCCAACATCGCCGGCAACAACCGCGCGACGTGTTCGCCGCCGTCGGCCGCGGCGGCGAGATCGTGATGGGTCATCCCGACCTCGCTCAACATACGGTCGAGTTCTTCCGGCACGGTCCGGTCGAGTTCCCAGCGGTCGCGCCAGCGACGGATGACGTCGAGGATTCCGGTCATGGTCCGCTCTCCATTCAGATCCGATGCGACTCGAGCGTGGTGGGATGGAAAAGCTCCTCCGGCGCGAGGCGTCGGATCGAAAGACCCTGGGCGTGGTGAGCCGTCAGGAACGCGTCGAGTGTACGGCGATTGGCCTCGAAACCATAGGACCAGTAATCCTCTCCGAGGAGAGCCCGGGCCTCTTGCAGCCGTTCTTCGACAAAGGGCAGCGTCACCTTGGTCGCCGAGGTGTCGCCGAGGCGGGCGAGGCCGACCGCCTTGGCCCGGCCGAAGGCTTTGGCGACCGCCGCCGGCAGCCAGCCGTGACGCTCGACGAGATCGCGGCGGACACCGACCAGATGCATGATCGGGAAATGGCGGTGACGGCGGTACCAGTCGGACGCCGCGGCGACCGGGTCGGCCCACAGCCGCCCGACGTGCGGGTGGCCGGCCTCGAAACACGACGGCGCCCGCGGGCCGATCACCGCGTCGATCTCGCCGGCGGCGAGGAGGCCCGAGAGCGTCGTCCCTTCCGGGATCGACTCCAGCCGCACGTCCGGCGGCAGGTCGAGAGCGATCTTCTCCACCCGGCCCGGTTCGTCGTAGCCGCCGCGCAGCCAGTGCACGTCCCGGGGCTCGACACCGTGATCCGCGAGAATCATGCGGGCCCAGACGTTGGCGGTGAGCTGGTACTCCGGCACGCCGACGCGGCGGCCCTTCAGATCGGCCGGTTCGCGGATACCGCGGTCCGTCCGGACGTAGATCGACGTGTGGCGGAAGGCCCGCGACGGGAACACCGGCACGCCGACATAGGGGCTGTCGCCGCGTGCGGTCTTCACCGTGTAGCTCGACAGCGACAGTTCGCAGATGTCGAACTCGGCGTGGCGGAAGGCGCGGAAGAAGATCTCCTCCGGCTCCAACAGCATGAACACCGGATCGACGCCGTCGATACGGACGGTGCCGTCGACGAGCGGTCGGGTGCGGTCGTAGTCGCCGACCGCGACGGAGAGGGAGAGGTTCGCATACATTCGATCAGGTTCCGGCGGCATCAGAGGAGTTGGCGAAGGCGCTCGGTCGTGGCGCGTTCCGCGGCGGAGGAACCGGCGACGGCGGCGCCGGCTCCGAGGTAGCGTTCGGCGATCTCCGACGAGCCGAGGAGATCCGCCGCCGATCCCGACAGCGCGACCCGTCCGTTCTCGAGAACGTAGCCGCGGTCGGCGACGGCGAGAGCGGAGCGGGCGTTCTGCTCGGCGAGCAGGATCGACAGGCCGCGATCGCGCAAGCTGCAGATCAGCCGGAAGATCTCCGAGACCAGCAACGGCGAGAGGCCCAGCGACGGTTCGTCGAGCATCAGCAGACGAGGTCCCGACATCAGGCCGCGACCGATCGCCAGCATCTGCTGCTGGCCGCCCGAGAAGTTGCCGGCCGGGCTGTCGAGCCGTTGCGCCAGGACGGGGAAGAGGTCGAGCACCTCGTCGAGCCGACGCCGGCGCTCGGCCGCGTCGATCGAGCCGTGGACGGCATGGGTCCCGAGCGCCAGGTTCTCGCGCACCGTGAGGCCGGCGAAGACCTGCCGCCCCTCGGGGACCAGCGCGAGGCCGAGGCGCAGACGCTCGGCCGGGCTCGACCTGACGATCGAACGCCCCTCGTAGACGACGTCGCCGGCGGTCGGTCGCATCAGCCCGGCGATGGTGCGGACCATGGTCGATTTGCCGGCGCCGTTGGCGCCGACCAGGGTGACGATCTCCCCCTGCGCGACGTCGAGATCGATGCCGGTCAACACGGGGTTCGAGTCGTAGCCGACGGTGAGGCCGGAGAGAGACAGGATCACGACCGTCCTCCATGTGTGTCGGTTTCGGCGCCGAGGTAGGCGCGGATCACCCGCGGATCGGCTCGAACCTCGTCCGGGCCGCCGCAGGCGATCACCGCTCCGGCCTCCAGCACCACCACCTGCTGGGCGACCGACATGACCAGCGCCATGTTGTGTTCGACGACGAGGACGGTGACCCCGCAGTCGCGGATCGCCCGCAGCAGTGCGGCGAGATCGGCGGTCTCGCTGTCGTTGAGGCCGGCGGCCGGCTCGTCGAGCAGCAGCATGCGCGGCGCCGCCATCAACGCCCTGACCACCTCGAGCAGCTTCTGCGACCCCATCGGCAGCTCCACCGCATGGGTGTCGCGGACCCGGCTCAGGCCGACGATGTCGAGCATCGCTTCGGCCCGCTCCCTGAGCGCCCGTTCTTCGCGGCGCGCCGAGGGGAGGGAGATCATGTGGGCGAAGGGCGACGTCCGCACCCGGCGATGGCCGCCGACCATGGCGTTCTCCAGCACCGTCAGTCCGGGAAAGACGCGGGCGGTCTGGAAGGTGCGGATCAGTCCGAGCGACGCGATCTTCCCGGCCGAGACGCCGGTGATCCTTTCGCCGTCGAAGAACACCTCGCCGCTCTGCGGGCGGACGATGCCGGTGACGAGGTTGAAGAGCGTGGTCTTGCCCGCTCCGTTGGGGCCGACGAGCGCCGTCACCGTGCCGAAGGGCACCGAGAAGGAGACATCGGCGGTGGCCTGGAGGCCGCCGAAGGATCGGCAGAGGTTGCGCACCTCGAGGCCCGGGCGCGACGCGGCATGGGGGAGGGGAGCCGTCATCGCGCGCCCTCCTCGCTCGGCGCGCCGGAACGGGCGGCCCCGCCGATCCGGCGGAAGATCCGGTTGAGGCCGTCGACCAGCAGGCCGTAGAGACCGTGCGGCAACCACAGGAAGCAGCCGACCAGCAACAGGCCGGAGACCAGCGTCTTGGCCGAGGCGAGCGGCGCGAAGACGGTCGGCAGGAGGGTGAGCAGGAGGCCGCCGAGCAGCGGACCGATCAGGGTCCCCTCGCCACCGATCACCAGCATGGCGACCAACTCCAGCGACCGCGTCGCATCGACCATGTCGGGCGACAGGAAGTGGAAGTTGAAGGCATAGAGGCTGCCGGAGAGCGAGGCCAGCATGGCGCTGACGGCGAACACCACCAGCTTGGTGCGCAGCACGTTCACCCCGAGCGCCGCCGCCGCCATCTGATCGGTGCGGATCGCCTGGATCGCCCGGCCGAAGGAGGAGCGCATCACACCCTGGGAGATCACGATCAGCGCCACGTCGAGGACGAGCACGAGGTGATACATCGACTCGGTCGTGTCGAAGGCGTAGCCGGCGATCTCGAGCGACGGGATGCCGACCATACCGGAGGGACCACCGGTGAGTTCGGTCAGGCCGACCGCGAAGGACGTGACCAGGAGACCGAAGGACAGGGTGGCGAGCGCCAGATAGAGACCGCGCAGCCGTAGCGTCACCACCGAGAGGATCAGCGCGCAGACGAGCGACAGCATCATGCCGGCGAGGATGCCGACGACCGGCGACACCTGGTATTCGATCGCCAGCCCCGCCGCGGTATAGCCGCCGATCGCCATGAAGCCGGCCTGCCCGAGCGCCACCTGTCCGCACCAGCCCATCAGCAGATCGAGCCCGATCAGCGCGATGAACAGGATGCCGACGATCACCAGACTGCTCAGGATCGCCTCGGACGCCATCCCGTGGGGCAGCGCGATCGCGCCGATCAGTGCGGCGACGGCGGCGAAGCGCCGGGCCTCCGGCGTCAGCCGGTGTACCCGCTTCCACACCCGCGCCTCGTCGCGCACGTCCTGGCGCCGAGCGGGACCGCCGGCCATCAGGCCGCTCGGTCGCCACACCAGCACCATGAGCAACAGCCCGAGGGCGATGGCGCTGGAATAGAGCGAGGAGAGATAGGCGGTCGCCAGCGAATTGACGACACCGAGCACCAGCCCGCCGACGATCGCGCCGGGCAGCGAGGCGATGCCGCCGATCACCGCGGCGATGAAGCCGGAGACGGTGAAGAGCCGGCCGCTGTCGAACTGCAGCGACGTCGCCGGAGCGATCACCACGCCGGCGATCGCCGCGATCAGAGCCGAGAGGCAGAAGCTGAAGAGCGTCATCCGCGGGACGCTGACGCCCATCAGGCGCGCCGCCGTGGGGTTCTCGGAACAGGCGCGCAGGGCCTGTCCGAGCCGGGTGCGGGTGAGCAGAGCCCAGAGCGCGAGGACCAGCACGCCGGTGATCCCGAGCATCCACAGCCCCTGGGTGGGAATGGTGATGCCGGCGAAGGCGAGCGGCTCCTGCCCCGAGAAGGGCTCCAACGCATAGGGCTGGCTGCCCCAGACGAGTTGCATGGCGCCTTCGAAGACGGTGAGGAGACCCGCCGTCAACATCAGCATGTTGGCGTTCGACAGCCGGGTCAGGCCGGGGACGAAGCTGGTCGCGCCGACCACCGCCCCGACCGTCACCGCCACCGCCACCGCGCCGATGCAGGAGGCGAGGATCGACCAGCCGAACTGTGTCTCGAAGCTGGCGCAGGCGAGTGCCGCGAGGATGCAGAATGCCCCCTGCGCCAGATTGACCACGCCGGTCACCCTGAAGATGAGCGAGAAGCCCAGGGCGATCAGCGCGTAGATGCATCCGGTGAGGACGCCGCCGATCAGAAGTTGGATGAAATTCGTCATGCTCCGCGTTCCTCCCGATCGGCGGACATTCGGCGAACCGAGGATCGATCAGTCGAGCGGCAGGCCGCGCGGTCGGCTGATCACGTCCCAGCTCTGCTTCGTCGGCTCCCAACGGGTCACGACGACGGAGGTGTCGTCGAGACCGCGCTGCGGCACCTTGCGGAAGTCGTAGATGCCGCTGGTGAGCGCATGGCCCTGAAGGTCGGCGAGGAAGGCGCGGATCTGCTCGGCGCCGGCACCGTCGGGCAGCGAGCGCAGGGCGTGGACGACCAGCATCGCCGGATCCCAGGAGAGGGCGGCCGCGATGTCGGGTTTGATCCCGGCGGCGTCGAAGGCCGCGAAGAAGGTCTTCTGCGCCTCTTCGACGCCTTCGGGCAGCTTCACCCCGGCATGACGCGGCCAAAGGGGCGAGGGGATGTAGAGTTGCTTCGGCAGGATCGAGGCATATTGCGTCATCTGCTCGTAGGTCATGTTGCCGTCGGTCGTCGCCACCGGCAGATCGAGCCCGGCGTCGACGATACCCTTGAACACCGTGCCGATCGCCGCGCCGGTCGACCAGGCGATGACCGCCTGCGGCTCGGCCGCGGCGATGCGCTGGATCTGCGCCGAGACGCTGACGTCTCCGGGGTTGAAGGTCACTTCCGCCGCCAATTTGACGTCGGCGTTCTCGGCCTGCGCCAGCACCTCGCGGATGTTGCGCACCGCGTCCTGGCCGGAGGCGTCGGTCGAGGTGATCAGCGCCAACTTGGTGATACCGCGGGACCGCCAGTAGCGGATCAGGACGGCGGCGAGATCGGCGGTCGACGAGCTCGAGGTGAACATGAAATCGCCGGGGGCGGGCCGGACGCCCGGCGACAGGCAGTACATCACCGTGGCACGCCGCATCGTCGGCGCCATGGCGTTGCAGGTGGCGACCAACGCGGAGCCGATGATCACCGTCGGCTTGGTGGCGAGGATCTCGTTCGCCGTCTGAACCGCGACCTGCGGCTTGGTCTGATCGTCGTGGAAGACGAACTTCAACTTGCGTCCGTGGATTCCGCCGCTGTCGGCGACGGTCTTCTCGACGACTTCGAGCGCCTTCTGCTCGGCCTTGCCGAGGAACGATGCACCGCCGGTCAGCGGGAGCACCACGTGGATCGCCGTCGTCTCTTCGGCCGCGGCGGGCGCGGCGAGGGCGAGCGCCGCCGCCGCCAGGAATCCGGCCACCGTTTCACGGATGTGTCGCATGTGTCTTCCCTCCCTGTGTTGTTCTTCGGCGGGCGGCCCGTCCGCCGCCCGCTTCTTCTTTTCATTCCGCGGCGGGTTGAGCCGTCGCGGCCAGTTCCTCGGCGGAAACGCCGAGCGTGCGCCAGTCGGTGCCCTTCGGCACGACGCCTTCGAACGACTTGAGGTGGATCTGGGGGACCACGTCGCTACCACGGCCGACCACCGCGCCCGTAGCGGCGAAGGCCTGCGCCGCATCGAGCATGCGGCGACGGAACTCGACGATCGCCAGATCGGAGGCGCCGAGGCGATCACGCGAACGATCGGCGATCGGACCCATGGTCTCCCACATGGCGATGTCCTGGTTGGGGATGCCCTTGATGCCGGTGAAGTTGCCGAGCTTCATCAGGGTGCGGTCCTGAAGGTAGTTGTTGTCCCGATTGCGGATCTTGCGGAAGTGCCGATCCACGTCGGTGCCGACCTCGGCGCCGAGGAACTTGCGCCACGTGGCCACTTCCGGAACCTCGTCGTCGCCGTGACCCCAGCCGATGAAGTGGAAAGCGGTGTGGGTGTCGTCGATCGGGATATGCAGGATCGCCACGTTGTAGCGGTCGTTGCGCGGGATCTGCACGGTATAGGGCGCGATGAACAGCGTCGTGCGCACGTAGTCGTGGGTGTCGCCGTTGAAGGTCGGGCGACGGATCGCGGCGTAGCGGAAGCCGAAGGGCGTGCGCTGAACGACGAGGCGCGGCGACTTGTCGGTCGACGGCCGCAGCCAGTTCGTGTCGGTCGCCATGGCGCGGGAGACCCGCGACGGCACCATGTCGGAGGAATGCAGGCTCGACGAATGGGCCGAGTCGATCGCGCCCTCCAGAATCTGCGCCCAGTTGCAGTCGATGATGATCTTGGCGATCGAGAACTGAGTGTCTTCGGTCGGCACGTAGACCGGCATCCGGAACTCGGGCTTCTCCGCCGCCGGCCCCATGTAGACCCAGACGAAGCCGGCGGCCTCGTGGGTCGGATAGGCCTTGTGCTTCACTTTCTCGACCAGCCCCGACTCCTTCGGCTCCGACGACATCTCGACGGCGTTGCCGTCCACGTCGAATTTCCAACCGTGATAGAGGCAGCGCAGGCCGCATTCCTCGTTGCGCCCGAAGGCCAGCGAGGCCCGCCGGTGGGGGCAGTATTCGTCCAGCACACCGAGGCGTCCGTCGGTATCGCGGAAGACGACGAGGTCCTCACCGAGCAATCGGATCTTGAGCGGCGCACAATCCGGCTCGGGCACTTCCTCGGAAAGACAGGCGGGAATCCAGTGGCGGCGGAAGATCTGCCCCATCGGGGCATCGCCCTCGACGCGGCAGAGCAGATCGTTTTCGTCATTCGTGAGCATGTACGGCTCCTCCCTCGATCACGAGCCATAGCCGGTCCACTCCGAGGACTAACTTAGCTCTCTAATTTGCATACGTGAAGCGTCCATGAGCTGTCCAGAGACAAAATGGAACTCTACGTTTTTTGATTTTCGCAATGCACAAATTGAATAGCCCCCGCGCGCGCTTCTACTGAATTATATTCGCTCCATCGAATGAACGGCATAGATCGACTTTCCTGTTGCATTCTCGGAAAAGCGTCTTAGATATCTAATATAACTTGCACCCGAGGCCTTGCACATGAACGCCGCCCCCGACTCCGACTTCACCCCGCTGCGCCTCGTCTCGCGTCGTCGCCTCGCCGACGACATCCACGAGTTCGTGCTCGCTCGCGACGACGGCGGTGACCTGCCGCCCTTCACGGCCGGCTCGCATCTGCGGCTGCGCGTCCCGAACGGGGAGGTCCGCTGCTATTCGCTGTGCAACGCGCCGTCGGAGCGGGACCGCTACGTGGTGGCGGTCAAGCGCGATCCCGGCGGTCGCGGCGGCTCGATGAGCCTCGTCGACGACGCGAAGGCCGGCGACGAGATCGCCGTCTCCGAACCGCACAACGCCTTTCCTTTCGAAGCGCGGCCCGGCGGCGTGCTGTTCATCGCCGGCGGCATCGGCGTCACGCCGCTCCTGTCGATGGCGCGCCATCTCATCGAGACCGACGGTGGCCCCTTCCGCTTCGTCTATCTGACGCGTTCGCCGGAAACGACAGCCTATCGCGAGGAGCTTTCGGGCGACGGCTTCCGCGGCCGGGTGACCATCCATCACGACGGCGGCGACCCGGCGCGCGCCTTCGATCTCTGGCCGTTGCTCGAGCGCCCCAAGGGTCAGGTCTATTGCTGCGGCCCGCGCTTCCTGATGGACGCGGTGCGCGACATGACCGGTCACTGGTCGACCTCCGCCGTCCACTTCGAGGACTTCGGCGGCGTCTCCGCCGCGCCGCGCCCCGACGACGTCGCCTTCGACGTCCGCCTCGCCCGCAGCGGTCGCGTCGTCCCGGTCGCCGCCGACGTCACCATCCTCGATGCGCTGCGTGCCGCCGGAATCAAAGTCTCGAGCTCCTGCGAAAGCGGCACCTGCGGCTCGTGCCGCGTCGGCGTCCTCTCCGGCGAGGTCGATCATCGCGACTTGGCGCTGAGCGACGAGGAGAAGTCGTCGGCGATCATGATCTGCGTCTCGCGCTCGCGCGGCGGCGAACTGGTGCTCGACCTATGACGAAGGGAGCCGCCAGCGTGCCTCGCCGGCCGCTCCGCCTCGGGGTGATCGGCCTCGGCCGCGCCTTCGTATTGATGCTGCCGACGTTGCGCGCCCATCCGCTGGTGCGTCTGGTCGCCGCCATGGACCCCCGTCCCGAGGCGCGTGACCACTTCGTCGCCGAGTTCGGCGGTCGCGCCCACGAGACGGTGGAGGCGCTCTGCGCCGATCCCGAGGTCGAGGCGATCTACGTCGCGTCGCCGCACGGTTTCCACCGTGAGCAGGTGATCGCGGCGCTCGAGGCGGGCCGGCATGTGCTGGTGGAGAAGCCGATGGCGCTCGATCTCGCATCCTGCGAGACGATGACCGCCGCGGCGCGAAAGGCCGGCGTCCATCTCGTGGTCGGACACAGCCACAGCTTCGACGCTCCCGTGCTCCAGGCTCGCCGCGCCATCGAAGCAGGGGAACATGGTCGCCTGCGGATGATCACCGCCATGAACTTCACCGACTTCCTCTACCGGCCGCGCCGTCCGGAGGAACTCGACACCGCGCTCGGCGGCGGCGTGGTGTGGAGCCAGGCGGCGCACCAGGTGGACATCGTTCGCCTGCTCGGCGGCGGGCTGGTGAAGAGCGTCCGCGCCACCGCCGCGGTCTGGGATCCGTCGCGACGCAGCGAGAGCGCCTACAACGCCCTCCTCACCTTCGCCGACGGCGCTTCGGCGACGATGACCTACAGCGGCGCCGGTCACTTCGACACCGACGAACTCTGTGGCTGGATCGGCGAACTCGGCCAGCGCCGCGATGCGGCCGACTACGGCGGCGCCCGGGCGCGGCTGGCCGGCCGAAGCGAGGCCGACGAGATCGCCCTCAAGGCGGCACGGACCTATGGCGCCGGCGCCGGTGGCCGCGAGATCCCGCCTGTGGCCCACAACCACTTCGGCTTCGTCGTCGCATCCTGCGACCATGCCGATCTGCGTCCGACGGCCGAAGGGGTGCTCGTCTACGCCGACCACGAACGGCGCTTCGAAGCCCTCCCGGCGCCCGAAGTGCCGCGAGCCGAGGTGATCGACGAACTCTGGGCGGCGGTGATCGAGGGCGTGCCCCCGATCCACGACGGCGCCTGGGGCATGGCGACGCTTGAAGTCTGCGGAGCGATCCTCCAGTCTGCCGCCGAAGATCGCGAGGTCGTCCTCCACCACCAGGTCGTTCCAGGGGATCGGCGATGACCGAGAAAACCTCCGACACCCGGGGAAAATCGTCCGCCGGCAAGGGGCCGGCGAAAACCAAGCCGGCGAACGAGGCGGCGACCGCCGAGGCGACGCTCAAGCACTGGCTCGAGGACGTCCCCAATGATCGCCTCGCCCATCTGATCAAGGACGCGACCCGCGGTCTGACCCGCAGCCTGCAACGACGGCTGGCCGAGCATTCGGTCTCCTTCGGTCACTGGACCTTCCTGCGCATCCTGTGGAACCGCGACGGCCTGACCCAGCGCGAGCTGGCCGAGCGCGCCGGACTGATGGAGCCGACCGCCTTCACCGCGCTCGTCGCGATGGAGAAGCTCGGTTACGTCGACCGCATCCACGCCCCCGAGGGCAGTGGCCGCAAGGTCTTCGTGCACCTGACCGACGCCGGGCGGGCCCTGAAGGACGTGCTGGTGCCGATGGCGGTCGAGGTCAACGAACTCGCCGTCGCCGGGGTCAGCGAAGACGACATCGCCACCACCCGACGCACCCTGCTCGCCATGGTGCGAAATCTCTCCGTCGACGAGATCGAAGCCGCCAAGCAGGATCGCCGCATCCTGTCGACGCGGGAGTTCGCCCGCCTCATCGATCGTGCCGAAGCCGACCGCTGATCGAAGGCGACCGCACGAGCTTTCCGCCGTCACTGCGCGTCGCCCGGTCGCCATCGCTCCGCGATCGACCCGCTCCGTACCATCATCGTTCGAACCGCTCGCACCCGAGGATCGCACCGTGATCGATCACCACGTACCGCCCCACCTTCTCGCCGCCGAACTGGCTCGCACCATCGAGGCGGCGCTCGCCGAGGACGTCGGCTCGGGCGACATCACCTCCGAGACGGTCATTCCGGCCGACCTCCGCTTCACCGGTGCGATGGTCGCCCGTCAGGACCTGGTGGTCGCGGGGCTCGCCTTCGTCGAGGACATCGTCCACCGCCTCGCGCCGACGGCCCGCGTGGTGACCGAGGCCGCCGACGGTGATCACGTCACGGCCGGCCGGGTCCTCTGCACCATCGACGGCCCGGCGCGCGGCCTGCTCACCGCCGAGCGCACCGCCCTCAACCTGTTGCAGCATCTCTCCGGTATCGCCACGGCGACCCGCACCTACGCCGATCTGATCGCCGGCACCGGCTGCGTCCTGCTCGACACCCGCAAGACCATCCCCGGGTTGCGCCACCTCGCCAAGTACGCTTCGCGGCTCGGCGGCGCGGTGAACCATCGCATCGGCCTCTATGACGCGGTGCTGATCAAGGACAACCACGTCGCGATCTGCGGCGGGGTCGGCGAGGCGGTGCGCCGCTGCCGCGCCGCCGGTCTGCCGGCGATCGAGGTCGAATGTGATCGGCTGGAGCAGGTCGCCGAGGCGGTCGAAGCGGGCCCCGACGCCATCCTCCTCGACAACATGTCCGTTCCGATCATGCGTGAGGCCGTCCGTCTGGTCGCCGGCCGCTGCGAACTCGAAGCGTCCGGCGGCGTGACGCGCGAGACGATCCGCGCCATCGCCGAGACCGGGGTCGACTACGTCTCGGTCGGCCGCATCACCCAATCGGCCCCGGCCGTCGACATCGGTCTCGACTGGCGCTGACGCGAGCAGCGCGACGCAGCCCCGGATTCGGCGGGTCCCCCTTCGAGCGCGTCTCCCTGCGCTCGCCTCGGGCGGCCGAAGCGACGACCGCTTCGGCCGCCCTTTTTCTCGCGGGATCGCGCCCTCGACGAGGAAGGTCGAGGCGCCGGGTGACCGCGAGGCGTTCGACGTCACTTCACCGGGCACGTCCTCGATGAGTTTCGTCCCCACGCGAGCCTATGCGTCGGAGAGGGGCGGCGGGGCGCACCCCGTCAGTCCGTCGCGCGTTCGATGATGACGGGAACCGGACCGGGTCGGCCGATGATCTCCAGACCGGAGGTGATCCGACCGAGCTCGACCAGCCCCGCCGAATGGCTGAAATCCTTGACGAAGATCGCCAGATTGCCCCAGGGCGCATAATAGGTGACGGCTCCCGCTTTCGGCGCGAAGCCGGGCGGGCTGCCCGCCGTGGTGAGCTTGCCCGGCAGATCGGCGATCTTTTCGGTCGCGGCATAGTCGGTGAGGACGAGCCGGAGCGGCAGCAGAGCGACGAAGGCCCGAGCGGTGGCATTGTCGTCGAGCTCGGCGACGGCGAACCGATCCCCGGTGACGATCCTGATCTTCATGTCGGGTGCCTTCTGTTGGGCATGGGCCACGGCGAGGGCGGTGATCGTCGCGACGGCGATGATCGCCGATCGGAAAGTGAGGCGGGTCGCCATCGATCGTTCCTCCGTGTTCGTACCGCGAGGAGAGCGAAGGACCCGCGGCGGGGCTCGCTCCGCCGGCCGCGTCGCCGCTCCGGGTCACTTCGGGTCGTACCGAGCGTCCGAGACGTGTTCGTTCCAGGTCACGGCCGACCCGTCGACCACTTCCTGGATGGCGATGTGGGTCATGGCGACGTCCGGTGCTGCGCCGTGCCAGTGCTTCTCACCGGCCGAGATCCACACCACGTCGCCGGGGCGGATCTCCTCGATCGGTCCGCCCTCGCGCTGCACGCGGCCGAAGCCCGCCGTGACGATCAGCGTCTGGCCCGCCGGATGCATGTGCCATGCGGTTCGAGCACCCGGCTCGAAGGTGACGGACGCCCCGGTCGCACGGCCGGGATCTTCCGCCGCGAACAGCGGATCGATCCGCACCGTTCCGGTGAACCAGTCCGCGGGGCCTTTCGCGGACGGTGCCGACCCTACGCGAGAGATCTTCATGTCGGTTCCTTTCGTCATCGCCGCCGATGGTCGGGCGACCGAGGTCCGACGCGATCGGTCGGACGTGTTTCTCGGGAATGGGCGAACCGGAATGTCCACGGTCTCACCATCCCGGAGTTCGTCGATCGCGACGGAGCCGGCGCGCGGGGAGAGAGGAGGCCCGCGCGCGACCGATCCGGCGCCGAGGTCCGGCCCTCACCAGGGTTGCTTGGCGGGGCCGACGGTGAACTCGTTGACGGTCGTGTCCTCCGGCATGTCGAGCGCGAAGGCGACGACGTCGGCGACCCGCGCCGGCGAGATGCCGAAGGCCGCATAGAGACCGGCCATGCCCTGTGCCGCGCCCTCGTCGGTGATGGTGTTCAACAGCTCGGTGTTGATGGCGGCCGGATAGAGCGTCGCGGTGCGGATGTTCGTGCCCTCCATGGCCGATTCCATGCGCAGGCATTCCATGAAGTCGCGGACGAACCACTTGGTGCCGCCGTAGACGGCGGTGCCGGGATAGGCCTTGATGCCGGCGACCGACGAGACCGCCAGAATATGACCGGACTTCTGCGCGGTGAAGATCGGCATGACGGCGGCGACCCCGTTGAGGACGCCGTTGATGTTGACGTCGACCATCTGCTTCCACTCCGCCGTCTTGAGAGCGGAGATGGGCGACACCGGCATGATGCCGGCGTTGAGCAGAATGGCGTCGACCCGGCCGAACGTGTCCTGGGCGAGCTTGACGATCGCGTCGTTGGCTTCCGGCTTGGTGACGTCGAGAACGGCGTGGGCCGCTTCGCCGCCGGCGGCTCGGATGGCGTCGGCGATCGCCTTCAGCTTGTCTTCGCGGCGGGCGCCGAGAACGACCTTCGCACCCTTGGCGGCGAGTAGGGTCGCCGTCGCCTCACCGATACCGGAGGAAGCTCCGGTGATGATCACGACCTTGTCTTCGAGCATGTCGGGCCTCTGTCTGTCTGCGGATCGACCGGAGCGTCCACGTCGGGCGTCCCGGGATCCGTCGCGTTTGATCGACCTCTGCACCATTCCATGGCTCGGTCGGGAGGCGATAGAATGATCCGATCGATTTCTTGCCCGATCCTCCATGGTCCGTGATTTTCGGCGACAGGCGCGCCGCAGCGGAGTACCCCTGCAATCGGGGAATAATCCGAGCTGTTTCGGCTCGGCCGCTCCTGCCGACCGCCGCCCGCCGGACGTTCCGACCGCATCCCGACGCGTACGGGGATTGCGAGATCGGGGACCGCGCCGCATGCACCCGAGGAGGGGGCCGATGACCGACCAGACCGAGATCGAGCCGAGGAGGGCGGCGCTTCGCGCAAGGCAAGCCGAGCTTTCGAAGCTCATCGCCGATCGGACGGTCGGAACCGAAGACCGTCGGACGGCGGTACCGAACCTCATGCTGTTTCGACGCGAGGCGGTCACCGGGCCCTGCCGGTGCCGTTTGGAGCCCAGTATCGTTCTCGTCACCCAGGGTGCGAAACAGTTGCTGATCGGCGAGAGCGCTCTGGTCTACGACAACGAGCGATTTCTTCTCGCGTCGCTCGACCTTCCGGGCAGTTCGCAGGTGCTCGAGGCGAGCCCGGAGGTCCCCTGCCTCGGCTTGGCGCTCAAACTCGACCTCCGCGTCATCGCCGAACTGATCGCGCAGATGCGCCTGCCGCGGAAGGGGAGGGCCGATGGGGCGAGCGCCGCGATCGGCACACTCACCTCGGACCTGTTGGAGCCGATCGGTCGTCTGCTGGCGCTGCTGCGCGAACCCGAGGCGATCGCGTTTCTCGCCCCCGCGATCGAGCGGGAGATCCACTATCGGCTGTTGCAGAGCGATTTGGCGCCGCGACTGTTGCAGATCGTCTCGGTGGGTAGCCCGAGCCAACGGATCGCGCGGGCGATCGACTGGCTGAAGGCCAATTACGGCCGTCGACTGCGTGTCGACGAACTCGCCGACCATGTGCAGATGAGCCCGTCGAGCCTCCATCAGCACTTTCGTCAGCTGACCGCGATGAGCCCGCTGCAATATCAGAAATGGCTGCGGCTCAACGAAGCGCGCAGGCTGATGTTGAACGAGAGCTGCGATGCCGCGAGCGCGGCCTATCGCGTCGGATACGACAGTCCTTCACAATTCAGTCGCGAATACGGCCGGCTTTTCGGCCTTCCACCCAAACGCGACGTCGACAACATGCGAAAGAACGCGCTCGGGGAGGGCCCGCGACCCGCCGACGGGCCCGCGGGATGGGACGACGCCGCGGGATCGGCGGCACTGCGAACCACCGGGGCCGGCTCGATCCATCTCGGCTGAGCGTTCGATCCGACCGGGTAGCGGCGATCGGGCGATCTGGCTCACGAAGGTCTGCGCCGTCCGGCCTCGAGCAGCACCGGGCCCGTCCCCTCGTTCGCCAGCCGGTCCGCGGGATTGCGCAGCGGGCAGACGTCCTTCGACAGACAACCGCAACCGATGCAGCCGTCGAGTTTGTCGCGCAATTCGCTCAGCCCATCGATGCGCGCCTGGATCGCCGCCTTCCAACCCGCGACCATGTCGCGCACCGCGCGCGCATCCGGAGCCGAACCGGGCGGAAACGGGGTCAGCAGCGCCGCGATCTCGGCGAGAGAAAAGCCGAGGTCCTGCGCCACGCGGATGATCGCGACGCGGCGAAGCACGTCACGCGGATATCGGCGTTGGTTTCCGGCACTCCTCGAGGAGGCGATCAATCCCTTCTCCTCGTAGAAGTGCAGCGTCGAAACGGCCACACCGGCCCGCCGCGCCACTTGCCCGACGCTCAGAAACTTCGGCGGGACTCGGGGCGCATTCGTCGTCGCGGGCATGGTCGATTCCCCATTGACCTCAACCTTACTCGAGGTTTTATAAGTACCGTCGGCTTGTTCGAGCAAGCCCCCCGGGTCCGATCGGCGGTCGGGGTGGAGGCGGCGCGACGGGCCCGATCCCGGCGCCGCGCGAGATGGAGCGGACGCGAGAATGACGGGAACCGAACAGAAGATCGCGCTGGTCAGCGGCGCCAATCGCGGCATCGGCGCCGCGGTCGCGGCAGGGCTCGCGCAAGCGGGCGTTCACGTGTTGTTGGGCAGCCGCGACCCGGCCGCGGGCGAAGCGGTCGCCGCGCCCCTGCGCGACGCGGGTGGATCGGTGACCGCGATGCAGCTCGACGTGACCGATCCGGCGAGCGTCGCCGCCCTGGCTGAAAAGCTGGAGCGCGACCTCGGCCGCATCGATATCCTGGTGAACAATGCCGGGGTCGGGCTCGACTACGTGCCCGGTCTGAGCGCGGTCGACAAGATCGAGCAGACGCTGGCGATCAACGTGGTCGGTGGCCTGCGCCTGACCGAAGCGATGTTGCCGCTGTTGGAGCAGAGCGCCGCACCGCGGATCGTCAACGTCTCCTCGGAGCTGGCCTCCTTCGGGTTGCGCCACGACCCGACTTGGGAACATGCCGACAAGGTGACACCGACCTATTCCGCCTCGAAGGCGGCGGTGAACGCTCTCACCGTGAGTTATGCCGCGGCGCTCGCCGACAAGGGCTTCAAGGTCAACGCGATCTGCCCCGGCTACACGGCGACGGCCGCGACCAATTACCTGCCGTCGCGGACCACCGAAGAAGCCGCCGTCGTGATTCTTCGGATGGCGCTGTTGGACGACGACGGTCCCAACGGTGGCTTCTTCAACGATCAGGGAACGTTGCCCTGGTGACGCCCTTGCGAGGGGGCGGCCGGTCCTACGACTGGTCGCCTCTCGCACTGCGCCTCGCGCGGCGAAAGACGGCCGTCTCGGCCGCGTCGCCGGCGTTGCGTACCCGAAGCATGCGATTTCGACGCGTTTCGACTTCTGGGGTCGGGCTTTCAAGGATCGCCGAAGCCGCGGACGATCGATCGCAACCATCGAAGGCTCGGAGAAAACTCCCGGTTCTTCGCCCAGATCATCGCCGACTCGAGCGGCGGTATTTCGAAGGGCGGTCGAAAGACGTCGATATGGAACGCCTTGGAATAGTGTTCGGCCAGTGTCTGCGGGATGAGGGCGATCAGATCGCTTCCCACGACGATCTGCGGCAACAAGGTGAAATAGGGGACTAGGATGGAATTCTTCTGGACGGCCCCGATGTTCACCAGGGCATCCTGCTCGATCGTGTTGCGTCCGTCGGTACGGCAATAGATCGCGTGCGGACGTGCGAAGTACTCCTCGAAATCGAGATCGCGTCCGGCGGACGGGTGCGCGGCGCATTGGATCGCCGACCACCGCTCTCGCTTGAACACCTCCAACTCGAAGTCGCCGTCGTCCTCGGAAATGCCGCAGGCCTGAAGGTTCGAACGCCGGTTCGGACAGATGATGAGATCGAGCGTGCCCTGGATCAGTGACTTCGCCGAGGACCCGGGTGTCGGCAGCAGCGTCAGCGAGACGTTCGGTGCGCTGGCCTGCAGCAGACGGCCGACCTGCGAGGCGATCAGCGCCGAGAGGTAATCCGCGGTTGCGATCTGAAAATTCGTGCGGGCCGTCGCGGGGTCGAAATCCTCTGCTCGCAGGAGGCGACTGGCGAGTTCGACCAGATGCTCGACTTCGGGGATCATGTCGCGAGCCCGCTCCGTCAGCTGCATCTCGCGGCCGCGCTGCACCAGAATCGGATCGCCGAGAATCTCCCTCAACTGCCGGAGCGCTCCGCTCACGGTCGATTGGGTGAGATTGAGGATCGACGCGGCATGCGTGACGTTCCGGCAGCGGAGAAGTTCGGCCAGAACCGGCAGGAGATTGAGGTTGACGGTGCGAAGGGATCGGATCGGATCGGTCATGTGCGTCGACGACCTCGCGGCATTCTTCGTCCCGAGCTCCGGAGGCCTGGAGTACCGCCTTCGGAACCGCTCACGAAGGCTGGGCCGCCACGATATGCGAGGACTCCGAGCCGCGCCACGTCGCTACGATGGAAGCGACGCCGCGCGGAGGTCTGCTCGGGTTGGCGGACCTTCCACCTCGGTGTGAGGAATTCGGCCGCCCGCCCCGGAATTGCCGCGGCTCAGGTCGCGGCCAGATATTCCCGAAGGAAGTCGATCCGATCGTTCCCCCACCACATCTGATCGTCGACGATCATCGTCGGTACGCCGAAGACACCGCGGGCCGCCGCCGCTTCGGTTTCGCGTTCATAGCGCTCGGTCGCCTCGGCACTGTCCGTGTAATCGAGAAAATCGGCCCGCGACCAACCCATCTGCGCCGCGATGGCGCCGAACAGGGACTCGTCGCCCATGTCGCGCCCTTCACCCCACACCATCCGCCAGGCGGTCGACACGAAATCCGCGCCGGCATCGCGATCGACGGCGAAGAAGAAGCCACGGTTGAGGCGGGCCGAGGCGAGCGAGGGCGGAAAGACGAGCGGCACGCCGTAGCGTTTCGCCCATCGCTGCAGATCCGCCTTCAGGTAGCGGATCTTGGGCGGGATATCGACGTTGCGTGGCCCGGTGTTGCCGGCGAGCCGTTTGAGCGTGGGAAGATCGACGACCCGGAGCCGGAGCTCCAGATCGTGGGATCTCGCCAGGGCCGGGATCTCATGATGCGCCAGATAGGCGAAGGGGCTCATGAAATCGAAGTAGAAGTCGAGAGTCTTCATGACGTCGTCCGTTCGTCTTCGGTTGCACTCTCACGCGGCGTTCGCGCCGCCCCCGGTCCCGCTCATCTCGCGATGGAGCGCCGCCCAGCGACGGCCCGATTCGCGCGCGCCTTCGAGATGGGGCTCCGGAACCAGATGATAGGGGCGCCGGCAGGGTCCCGCGACCATCCAACCGGCCGCGTCCATCCGCGCTTTTTCCAGGCCGATGTTGTAGGTCGAGAAGTCCTTGAACGATCCGTTGGGGAACAAGGTGCGGTAGGTCGAGGCGATCCGATCGGTGATCGACTTGGCGCCCGACCAGTCGCCCGAGACCCGGGCGCGTGCCACCTCGTCGCGCAGCGCCATCGCCGGCACCGGACCGCAGACGGCGCCACTGGTCCAGAACGCCGTGCAGAACTCCGGATCGAGACGGGCCGCGGCATAGTAGTCGACGTCGAGGGGGAGGAAGCGGATGCGCCGGCGGCTGAGTTCGAGATCGGCGTGAAGGGCGCCGACGCCGAGGTACTTCGCCGTCACCACCTGCGGAATCTCGGCGACCTGCGCCCAGAAGGGGCGTGGGAAGTCGAATTTGAAAGCCTCGTTGTTGGCGTAGACGCAGATCGCCGTCTGCGGCGCGGCCTCCGCCACGTCGCGATAGAATTGTACGACGGTGGCGAGATCCGGCGCACACCACATCGGCGGTCCCAACATGACGCCGTCGAGGCCGACGGCGGCCGCTTCGCGGGTCTGTCGGATCGTCTCGCGGGTGTTGAGGCTGGTCGTGCCGCCGAAGATCGGAACGCGGCCGCGACCGGCCTCCGCCGCCGTCGCCATGAAGGCCCGCTTCTCCTCCCAGGTGAGGGTGGCGCATTCGCCGAGCGTGCCGAGGGTGAGGATGCCGTTCACGCCGGCTTCGATCAGAGCGTCGACGGTTCGTGCCGTCTCGTCGAGATCGACGGTGTCGGTCGCGTCGACGTCGGATCCGTTCGGTTTCGCCGGCGTGGGCATGATCGCCCAACACCCCTGGATTTCGTCGACGGTGAGGAGAGGTCTGGCCATGGATCGAGTCTCGTTGAAGAAGAGGTCCTGTGCCCCCGCGTTTCGACGCTGTCGTCGACGTCGGGAAACGCGGGGGCGGGGTGCGTGGCCGGGACGGGGCTCACGCGGGACGTCGCGTGGTCAGGACCGAGGGGTGGCGGCAGCCCGCGTCGCCCGGACGGCGGCGGAGCGATGGACTTGCGTGGCGATCAACGCGGCGAGGACCTGGGTGGCGGCGATCGCATAGAGCGCGGTCGAGAAGTCGGGTGTCACGTTGCGGACCAGGCCGACGAGATAGGGACCGACGAAGCCACCGAGGATGCCGATGCTGTTGATCAGCGCGAGGCCGCCGGTCGCACCGCTTCCCGACAGGAACCCGGTCGGCAGCGGCCAGAACACACCCGTGGCGCTCCACAGGCCGACGGCGGCGACGGCGATCGCCACGAAGCTCGCCATCGGGTTCGTGAACCATGCGCTGGCGGCGAGGCCGACGGCGCCGACCACATAGGCGAGGACGAGATGCCACTGGCGCTCGCCGGTGCGGTCCGAATGCCGGCCGTAGAGCATCATCGCCGCCGAGGCGAAGATGAAGGGAACGGCGCTGACGAAACTCACCTGGACGGCGCTCAGACCCGACAACTGCTTCACCACCTGAGGCAGCCAGATCATCACCGAGAAGAATCCGATGCCGAGCAGGAAATAGAGGAACCCGAACACCCAGACGATCGGCGCGCGCAGCGCGGCGGCGAAGGTCGTGTAGGACTTGTCGGCCTGTGCCGCATCACCCTCGGCGAGGGCGGCGACGAGTTGATCGCGCTCGTTCGCGGGCAACCAGGTCGCATCCGCCGGACCTTCGGGGAGCGCCTTCAGTGCATAGAGTCCGAGCAGGATCGGCGGCACGCCCTCGAGGATCAGGATCCATTTCCAGCCGGAGAGACCGGCGACGCCGTCCATCTGCATGATCGCCCCGGAGAGCGGTCCGGCGACGATCACCGAGACGGCGGTCGCCATGTAGAGGGTCGAGACCACCTTGGCGCGCTCGCTCTGGGGATACCAGTTGGTCAGATACAGCAGCATCCCGGGGACGAAGCCGGATTCGGCGAGGCCCAACAGGAAGCGCATGCCGTAGAACGTCGCCTCGTTCGAGATGAGGGCGTTGCCGACCGCCACCACGCCCCAGGCGATCGCCAGAAGCGACAGCCAGACGCGACTGCCGACCTTCTTCATCACGAAGTTGCTGGGGATACCGAAGAGCACATAGCCGAGGAACAACAGTCCGGCACCGAGCCCGAACACGGCCGGGCTGAAGCCCAGTTCCTTGTTCATCTGCAGGGCCGCATAACCGATGTTGACCCGATCGATGTAGCTGAACAGGTAGAGGAGGAAGAGAAGGGGCACCAGGTGTCTGGATACGCGCCGAAGCGCGGCGGTGGCGGCGTCGTTCATGGGGATTTCCTCGGAGTTGTGAAGGTGTCGGGCGCGAATGCCCATCCGTCGTCCGCGGTCTCTAGGCCGCGGCCGGCGCGGAGGCGTCACAGCGGATAGGGCTGGCCCGCGGGCTCGATCGTGATCCACTTCAACTCGGTGAATTCGTCGATCACGGCGCGGCCGTCGAAGCGACCGTAACCGCTGTCCTTGGTGCCGCCGTAGGGCGCCTGCGCTTCGTTCTGCACCGTCGACCCGTTGACGTGGCAACTGCCCGTCGAGATCTTCAGCGCCACATCGAGGGCTCGGGTCACATCTCGACCGAAGACCCCGGCCGACAAGCCGTAGGCGGTGTCGTTGGCGATGCGGATCGCGTCCTCGGTGTCGGCGGCGCGGACCACGGTGGTGCAGGGACCGAAGGTCTCCTCGTCGTAGATGCGCATCGCCGGCGTGACCCGATCGACGATCGTCGGCGTCATCATCGCACCGTCCGCTTTGCCGCCGGTCGCGACGACGGCGCCCTTCGCCAGGGCATCGTCGATCAGGGCGTTGATGCGCGATCCGGACTCCCGCGACACCATGGGGCCGATGAAGCACGGCGCCCCGCGCGCCGGGTCGCCGCAGGGGAGTTCGGTGGCGAAACGAGAGAGCCGGGCGACGAACTCGTCGCCGACCTTGTCGTCGACGACGATGCGGCCGGTCGTCATGCAGATCTGCCCCTGATAGAGGAAGGCACCGAAGGCGGCGGCGCGAACCGCTCCGTCGAGATCGGCGTCGTCGAGAACCACCAGTGGCGACTTGCCGCCGAGTTCGAGAAGGCAGCGCTTCAAACGCCGGGCCGCCTTCTCCGCGATGATCCGGCCGACCCGGGTCGATCCGGTGAAGTTGATGCGCCGCACCGCCGGGTGGTCGATCAACGCATCGACGACCGCTTCGGCATCGGCGGGCGCATTGGTGACCATGTTGAGCACGCCCGCCGGCAGACCCGCCTCGCGCAGGGCCTCGGCGACCAGCATGTGGGTCTTCGGGCTGGTCTCGGAGGCGCGGAACACGACGGTGTTGCCGCAGACCAGCGGATAGGCGATGGCGCGCGCGGCCAGAACCACCGGACCGTTCCAGGGCACGATCGAGAGGATCACACCGACCGGCTGGCGCACCGTCATCGACAGCGTTCCCGGCTTGTCGGTGGGGATGGTTTCGCCCTGGATCTGGGTCGCCAGACCCGCGGCTTCACGGAAGAGATTGGCCGCGAGCATGACGTTGAAACCCGACCAGAGCTCCTGTGCGCCGATCTCACGCGCCATGACCTCGATGAATTCCGAAGTCTTGGCTTCGAGCCGGTCGGCGGCGGCGAGGAGAATCCGTCGCCGTTCGGTCGGGCCGGTCGTCGACCAACTCACGAACGCCCGTGCGGCGGCATCGGCGGCGGCGACCGCATCGGCGGCGGTGGCGGCGGCGGCACGAGTGACGAGACTGCCGTCCACCGGGTTGCGCCGCTCGAAGACTTCACCGTTGCTCGCGTCACGTGAAGTATTGTCGATGAACAGACCAACATCCATCGATGAGTCCTCCCTTTTCACATCGTCTGTTGTTTCGGGAGGCTTTAGCAGGAAAAGCGGAGGGCGAATGAATCGAGAATGCAGATCTCAGGCATCGATACGGCCGATGTCAGCCGCGACGAAGTCGGGGCACGACCGTGCATTCGGACCGTGTCGACGAGGGACCCGCGGTCATTGTGCCAGCGGATCGGCGACATCGGAGAGCCGGGTCGGCACGACACGGCAGATCATGTCACGCAACCATTGATTGCCGGCGTCGCGATGAAACTTCGAATGCCAGTAGAGACCGATGGAAATCTCGGGCAACGCCACGGGGTGGACCTGGAAGGCCAGATCGAACGGTTCGGAAATTCGTCGGGCGAGAACCTCGGGTACCGTGGCGATCAGGTCCGTGCTGCACAGGATGTGCCCGACCGAAACGAAATGTGGGACGCGCAGGCGAATCTTGCGCATCACACCGAGGCGATCGAACATTTCATCGACGATGCCGTGGCCGGTTCCGGCGGCGACGATGCCGATGTGGTCCGCCGCGCCGAAATCGGCCGGAGTGATCTCTCGGCCGTCGAAGGCGTGCCCCTTTCGGTAGAGGCAGACGTAACGCTGCATGAGCAGGCGGCGCTGGAAGAATCCGGCCTGGAGATGAGGCAACAGGCCGATCGCGAGATGGACGTTGCCGGCCTCCATTTCTCTCGCGAGGTCGATCGACTGATTTCGTACGGTTCCGATCGATACGCCGGGAGCGGCGATCGCCAGACGTTCCACCAGTTCGGGTAGGAAATGGATTTCGCCGATGTCCGTCATGGCGATGGTGAAGGTCTGGCGGCTCTTGGCCGGATCGAAGACGGCGGACTGATTGAGGGCGCCGTGGATGGCCCCGAGCGCATAGGCGACGGGTTCGGCCAGAGCTTCGGCGAACGGGGTCGGCCGCATCCCGGTGGCCGTGCGCACGAAGAGGTCGTCTCCCAGAGTTCGGCGCAGACGAGCGAGGGCGTTGCTGACGGCCGGTTGCGTCAGGGCGAGCCGATCGGCGACGACGTGTACGCGGCCGCTCTTGAGGAGTTCGTTGAAGACGAGGAGCAGATTGAGGTCGATGTCCCGCAGATCCATCGGTCACCATCATTCACATTGGTGATTTATATCCTTCCAAACATAAACTACCAAAAGCTTCATGGCGATGCGATCGTCCGTTCGAGAAAGCCGATACGGCTCGAAGGGAAACGCCTTGGAACTGAACGTCCGGCCGCTCGGTCGCACGCTCTCGGTCGAGCCGGGAGCCAATCTGCTCGAAGCGCTCCGGGGCGCGGACATTCCGATTTCCTACAGCTGCATGGCCGGCCGCTGCGGTGTCTGCCGATGCAAGGTGGTCCAGGGGCATGTCCTGGCCGGCAATGGCGAGTTGCGCCAACCCTTGATCGGCGAGGGGGAACAGGTGCTGGCCTGCCAGAGCACGCTCACCGGGCCGGTCTCCATCGAGATTCCGGAACCCGACGAAATCGTCGTCCATCCCGCCAAGACCCTGAAGGCGACCGTCGCGGCGATCACCGACGAGACCCACGACATCCGCCGCGTGCTCCTGAAGTGCGCCAAACCGCTCGACTTCTCGCCCGGTCAATATGCGACGTTGCAGTTCGGCCCGGACCTCGTGCGCCCCTATTCGATGGCCGGCCTGCCGGGTGACGAATTCCTCGAGTTCCATGTCCGCCTCGTCCCCGGTGGCCGTGTCAGCCCCTACGTCTTCGACACGTTGAAGGTCGGAGACACCGTGAAGGTCTCCGGTCCGCTCGGCGCGTCCTATCTCCGGCGGAAACACAGCGGGCCGATCCTCCTGGTGGCGGGCGGAACCGGGCTGGCACCGGTTCTGTCGATCCTTCGCGGTGCCCTCGCCGAGGGGATGACGAACCCGGTCCATCTCTATTTCGGCGTGCGTACCGAGCGCGATCTCTACAGCGTCGAGCGGCTGCGGGCTATCGCCGAGGCACATCCTTGGATTTCCGTCCATCTCGTCGTCTCGCACGGTCCCGTTCCCCCGGGCCTGCGCGGGGGGCTCGTGACCGATGCGATCGCCGAGGACTGGTCGAGCCTCGAAGGCTTCCGCACGTGGCTCTGCGGAGCTCCGGCGATGGTGGAGGCCGCCACGATCTCGGTGAAGCGGCTCGGCATTCCGCTCGAACACGTCTACGCCGACGCCTTCTATTCGACGGGCTACTGAGCCCGGTACGAACCTGACCGACCGATCTCGCGATCCGGTCGGCAAGATCCGAAACTACAGGGAGGAAGACATGGAAAACACGAGTGAAGTGTTTCCCTCGGATCCGACGTGGTCCGAAGAGGGATCCAGTCGCGTTCCGTTCTGGGCCTATACGCGCGAAGATCTCTACAAGCGGGAACTCGAACGGCTCTTCTACAAGGGGCACTGGTGCTACGTCGGTCTCGAGGTGGAAGTTCCAGAACCGGGCGACTTCAAGCGCACGGTGGTGGGCGAGCGCTCGGTCATCATGACCCGCTCGACCGATGGCGAGATCCACGTGGTGGAGAATGTCTGCAAGCATCGCGGTATGCGCTTCTGCCGTGAAAAGCACGGCAAGGCCAAGGAGTTGCTCTGCCCCTATCATCAGTGGAGCTACGCCCTGAACGGCGATCTCCAGGGCGTTCCCTTCCGTCGCGGCGTCAAGCGCGAGGGTAAGGTCAACGGCGGCATGCCGGCCGACTTCAACCCCGCCGATCACGGGCTGACCAAGTTGAAGGTGGCGCGGCGCAACGGCGTCGTCTTCGCCTCCTTCGATCACGACGTCGAGCCCTTCGAAGAGTTTCTCGGCCCGACGATCCTCTCCTATTTCGATCGCGTCTTCGACGGCCGCAAGCTCGTGCTGCTCGGCTATCGCCGCCAGCGCATTCCGGGCAACTGGAAGCTGATGCAGGAGAACATCAAGGATCCCTACCACCCGGGGCTCCTGCACACCTGGTTCTCGACCTTCGGTCTGTGGCGCGCCGACAATCAGTCCGAACTGAAGATGGATGCCCACAAGCGCCATGCGGCGATGATCTCGACACGCGGCCAGGGCGGCAAGGTCGAGGAGGTCGTCACCGGCCTCGACAGCTTCAAGGAGACCATGACGGTCAACGACAAGCGTCTCCTCGACATCGTCCACGAGGACTGGTGGGGCAAGCCGACCGCCGTGATGACCACGATCTTCCCGAGCGTGATCATCCAGCAGCAGGTCAACTCGGTCTCGACCCGCCACATCCAGCCCAACGGACACGGCAGTTTCGACTTCGTCTGGACCCATTTCGGCTTCGCCGACGACACGCCGGAGATGCATCAGCGTCGCCTGATCCAGGCCAATCTGTTCGGCCCGGCCGGCTTCGTCTCGGCCGACGACGGTGAAGTGATCGAGTGGTCACAGGAGGGCTTCGAGCAGAATCCGTCTCAGAAGACGCTGGTCGAGATGGGCGGTCGCGATACCGAGGACTCGCCGCACATGGTCACCGAGACGCTGATCCGCGGCATGTACGCCTATTGGCGCCGGGTGATGGGAGAGTGAGATGATGGATTTCGGTTCCTACCACGACCTGCTCGATCTCTACGCCTCCTACGCGGCCACCGTGGACTCGGCGGATTGGGAAAACTGGCCCGAATTCTTCCTGGACGACGGGACCTATCGTCTTCAGCCGCGTGAGAACCACGACCGAGGCTTGCCGCTCTGCCTGCTCGCGCTGGAGAGCAAGGCGATGATCCGTGATCGGGTCTACGGCGTGAAGGAGACGATGTACCACGACCCCTACTACCAGCGACACATCGTCGGGACGCCGCGCGTGCTGTCGGTGCGGCTCGAAGGGCGTCGGGAGATCTTCGAGGCGGAGGCCAACTATCTCGTCGTGCGCACCAAGCGCGACGGCGTGACCGAGGTCTTCAACGCCGGCTACTACCGCGACGTGATCGTGCGCACCGGCGAAGGCTTGAAGTTCAAGTCACGGCTCTGTGTCTACGACACCGAGATGATCCCCAACTCGCTGATCTATCCCATCTGAGGCACGCGCCGGCATGAGTTCGGAAAATTGGGTCGACGTGGCGTCGGTGGACGCCGTGCCCGAGGGCGACACGATCGGCGTGTCGCTGAACGGCCAGGGTATCGCTCTCTACAAGGTGGACGGCGAGGTCTTCGCGACGGCGGGTCTGTGCACGCACGGTGCCGCCCATATGTGCGACGGCTTCCTCGAAGGCCACGAGATCGAGTGCCCGCTCCATCAGGGTCGGTTCGACATCCGGACCGGCAAGGCCCTCAACGAGCCGCTGACCGAGGACATCAGGACCTTCGCGGTCCGCCTCGACGCCGGCCGCGTGATGGTTCTGGCCGATTGACGACGGAGGGGGGCGGTGACCGCCCCTCTCCATCCATTCGAAATCAACGGAAAACAGGCGGGACGCGCTTCGGACGGGGAGCGCGAACGGGAGAACCGTCTCCGAGCCGCCGCATCCGAGGGAGGACATCATGCAATCCGATCAATCGTCTCCGCCGCGCGGCGGGGTGGACGTCGTCGCGCTCATGGACAGCATGTCCGTGGGGGCGTTCCACTTACGAGTTCTGGCGATCTGTGTCGTCATCGCCATGCTCGACGGCTTCGACACTCAGGCCATCGCCTTCATCGCCCCGGTCGTCTCGGCCGCCTGGAAGGTTCCGATGTCGCAGTTCAGCGCGGCCTTCGGGGTGGGTCTCCTCGGCCTGACCGTCGGTGCGCTGGTGCTCGGCCCCGTCGCCGATCGGGTCGGGCGCAAGCTGGTGCTGATCGCCTGTACCGCCGCCTTCGGTCTCTTCGCCCTCGCCACGGCCTGGGCTCAGGATTTTCAGAGCCTGCTCTGGCTGCGCTTCCTGACCGGCGTCGGACTCGGCGGCGCCATGCCGAACATCATCGCGATGACGGCGGAATATGCCCCGCAGCGCCTTCGCGCCACCGCCGTGACGGTGATGTTCTGCGGTTTTCCTCTCGGCTCGGTTCTGGGTGGCTTCCTCGCCGCCAAGATGATTCCGGCCTGGGGGTGGGAGTCCGTGTTCATCCTCGGCGGCATCCTGCCGCTGGTGACGGTTCCCTTCCTCTTTGCGCTCCTGCCCGAGTCGGTCCGCTTCCTCGTCTCCCATCACCGCCATCCGGAACGGGTCGCGGCGATCATGGCGCATCTCACCGGCGACGCGGCCACCCATCGCGCCGACACACCCTATTTCGTGCCCGAGCAGAAGATCACCGGCTTCACCGGCCGCCAACTCTTCACCGAGCACCGCGCCGGCCTGACGCTCCTGCTGTGGGTGGCGTTCTTCTGCAATCTCCTGGTGATGTACTTCCTGGTGAACTGGCTGCCGGCGTTGCTCAAGCAGACCGGCTATCCGCTCGATGCGGCGATCTATGCGACCTCGACCCTCAACTTCGGTGGAGTCGTCGGTGGTGTGGTGTTGGGACGGCTGATCGATCGCATGGGGCCCTTCGCCATCTTGGGTGCCTGCTACGCCGCGGCTGCCGGCTTCATCGTCGTCACGGCTCATGCGGCCGGCAGTTCGGCGATCCTCTACGGCTCGCTCTTCATCGTCGGTATCGGGGTCGTCGGGGCACAGATCGGCATGAATGCCGTCGCCTCGAGCCTCTATCCCACGGGATTGCGCGCCACCGGCATCGGCTGGGCGCTCGGGATCGGTCGTCTCGGATCGATCCTCGGCCCGACCGTCGGCGGCATCCTGTTGGCCGGAGGCTGGGCGCCGAACGCCATCCTCCAGGTTTCGGCATGGCCGGCCCTGATCGCCGCGATCGCGGTCTTCATCCTCGGACGTGTCGTCGCTCGCCGGGATCGCAAGCTCGCCGAAGGAGCGACCGTCGTCGCGGGGGTGTGATCTTCACCGAGGGGCGGCGGCGACCGCCCCTCGCATCCCGCTGCCGACCGACCGCTGGAGTCTCGATATGAACACGACGCCCGAACTTTTCTTCCCCGCAGCTCCCGTCCCATCGCTCGCGATCCGGGGAACGCACGCGCGCTTTCCGGTGAACCGCATCTTCTGTGTCGGACGCAATTACGCCGAACATGCCAAGGAGATGGGGGTCGAAGTCGATCGCGAGGCACCCTTCTATTTCCTCAAGCACGCCGGTGCCATCGTGCATTCGGGAGCGACCGTCGCTTATCCGCCGGGCACCGACAACTATCACTACGAGATGGAATTCGTGGTCGCCATCGGCGCGCCCGCCTTCCGCATCTCGGTCGAGAGGGCGATGGACGCGGTGTTGGGCTATGCGTCCGGCCTCGACATGACTCGTCGCGATCTCCAATTGGCGGCGCGCGCCAAGCAGCGGCCATGGGATCTCGGCAAGGACTTCGAGGACTCCGCCGTCGTCACGGACATCGTTCCGAAGGATGCCTTCGGCGCGGTCGGACCCCAGCGCATCTCGCTGTCGGTCGACGGTGCGGTGAAACAGGATGCCCGTCTCTCCGACCTCGTGTGGAGCGTCGAGGAACTGGTTTCGCACCTCTCGCACTATTACCACCTCGCGCCGGGCGACCTCATCTACACCGGCACACCGGCAGGTGTGGGGCCGGTGGTGGCGGGCGACCACATCACCGGCACCATCGACGGACTGCCGTCGGTCACGCTGAGCATCGCTCCGGCGGAGGCCGCATGATCTTTCACGGTTACTTCCGCTCCTCGGCGGCTTGGCGCTGCCGCATCGCCTTCGCCCTCAAGGGGGTGATGCCCGAGTTCGTGGCCGTCCATCTGCGCAGGGGCGACCAGCGGTCCGAGAGCTACGTCGCCAAGAACCCTCAGGCGCTGGTTCCGGCACTGGAGGTCGAGGGGCGCGTGCTCGCCCAGTCGCTCGCCATCATCGAGTGGCTCGACGAGACGGTGCCCGAGCCGCCCCTGCTCCCCGCCCATCCGCTCGATCGAGCCGAAGTGCGGGCCTTTTCCCAGGCCATCGCCTGCGACATTCACCCGATCAACAATCTGCGGGTCCTGAACTACCTCAAGAACCCGCTCGGCCATTCGCAGGACGAGGTGGATATCTGGGTCCGGCACTGGTGCGAGACCGGGCTCTCCGGCCTCGAGGAAGTGGCGCGGCGCAACGCTCATCGCGGCCGCTACGCCTTCGGCGACACGCCGTCGCTCGCCGACATCTGCCTCGCGCCGCAGATGGGCGGCGCCCGGCGCTTCGGTACGGATACGACGAAATTCGCTCGCCTCAGCGAGATCGAGGCGGCGCTCGACGCGCTTCCCGCCTTCGCGAACGCCGTGCCGGGCAGGCAGCCCGACGCGGAAATCTAGGTCTCGACGCATTCGAAGAATGGAGGAAACGATGTCCCAACTCGGCAAGCTCGAAGACCTGCCGCTCGATTACCGCGAGGGCCTGACGGCCCGAAATCTGGTGCCCCTGTGGCCCAATCTGCGCGCGGCCTTGCCCTATGGCATCCCGTCGCGGCGCACCAGACCGATCCTGTGGCGCTATGCCGACGTTCGCCCGCAACTGCTCGAGGCGGGCCGTCTGACGCCGATCGAGAAGGCGGAACGCCGCGTTCTGGTGCTCGCCAACCCGGGCCTCGGGCTCGAAAACATGCAGGCGACGCCGTCGATCTACATCGGCATGCAGCTGATCCTGCCCGGTGAAACGGCGCCGAACCACAAGCACAGTCCTTCGGCCGTGCGTTTCGTCGTCGAAGGCGACGGTGGCTTCACCGTCGTCGAGGGCGAGAAATGCCCGATGGAGCCGGGCGATCTCATCCTCACGCCGTCGGGTCTGTGGCACGAACACGGCCATGCCGGCACCGGTCCCGTCGTGTGGATGGACGCGCTCGATCTGCCTCTGGTCTATTCGCTCGAGGCCTCCTACTGCACCGAAGGTGCGTCGCAGACGGCGCGCAACGAAGCCGATGGTTCGCAGACCCGCTATCGTCGCTCCGGTCTGGTGCCGTGGTCGGTGATCAACCGGCCGCGGGCGAATTATCCGCTGGTGCGCTTCCCCTGGCGTGAAGTGAAGGCGGCGCTGGCGGATCTCGCCTCGGTGACGCCACGTGGGGAGGCGGTGCGGCTCGCCTACGTCAATCCGGAGACGGGCATGGAGTGCATGCCGATCCTCGGCTTCTCGGCGATCCATCTCCGCCCGGGCGAAAGCCTGACGCTACCGCGTCATTCCGCGTCGAGCGTGATCAACGTGGTCGACGGCTCCGGCACGGTGGAGATCGACGGCACCGCCTTCGGCTTCGAACAATTCGATACGGCCGCGGTGCCGACGCACGCCACCGTCAGGCTCGAAAACGCCTCCTCGTCGAAACCGGCTCATCTCTTCGTCGTCGACGACGCTCCGATGCAGAAGAAGCTCGGCTTCTATGAACACTTCGGTTGACTCCGGTCGGCCGACACGAAGCGAAACCTCCAGGCGATCGGTCGGGATCGGACCAGGATCCGACCGCCGGGAATGCCATGATGGTCCGATCGTCCGTGTATCGGCTCTCTCATGGCCGTCATCTCGGCGCCGACCGTGAAGGCGGCGTCGAAGCACAATCTCGGGCTCCCGGGTCGACGGAGCCCGAGACTGGTCCGATCCCCGGAAGCTCTCCCTTCCTGCTCGAACAGATCGGGTCTATCCATCTCCTCGGCGATCGGGTAGGCGGCCGAGACCGTCTGCCCGTTGTCGGCGGTCTTGCCTTCGGTGATGCCATCGGGTGTGGACAATGACCGATGGTATCGAGACCGAGGATCTGTCGGTCGGCCACCGACGACCTCGACCGGAAGACGATCGTGGCTCTACCGGCGGCGAGAAGAGCCATCCGGCGATACCAGCCTGCGGAATCTCTGATCTTCGGCGCCGACGCCGGCTCATTGCAGGTAGGCCCGGAATCGCTTCAGCGCCAGGACGAACAGCACCGTGCCGATCACCGCCAGAGCGGCGAACTGAGGCCAGACGATGTCGAAGCCGGCGCCGCGATAGAGGATCGCCTGCGCGAGCTTGACGAAGTGGGTGTTCGGGGCGGTGAGCATCAGGTACTGGATGAACTCCGGCATGCTCTCGCGTGGCGTCGTCGCGCCCGAGAGAACCTGCAGCGGGAGCAGGACCAGCATCAGCATCAGCCCGAACTGCGGCATCGACCCCGACACGGTGGCGAGGAAGATGCCCGCCGAGGTGGTGGCGAAGAGATGGACCACCACCCCGGCGAGGAAGAGCATGACCGACCCCTCGATCGGCACCGCCAACGCGCCACGAACGACGACGGTGAGCGAGAAGGCCGCCGCCGCCAGAACCACCGCACCCATCGACCAGACCTTGGCGACCATGATCTCGCCCGGCGTCACCGGCATCACCAGGAGATGCTCGATCGTGCCGTGTTCGCGCTCGCGGATGAGCGCCGTTCCGGTGAGGATGATCGACAGCATGGTGACGGCGTTGATCACTTCCATCACCGCGGAGAAACGCCCCGGATCGAGGTTCGGATTGAAGCGCGCCCTGAGGACGAGTTCGACCGGCATCGACGTCGCCGATCGGCGATGGGCGAGAAACTCCGACACCTCCGAGGCGACGATCGCCTGGACATAGCCCGAGCCGGTGAAGGCCTGAGACATACGGGTGGCGTCGACGTCGAGACGCAGTGCCGGAGTCCGGCCGGCGAGGACGTCGCGCTGGAAGTCCGGGGGGATCCACAGGGTGAAGGTGTCGAGGCCGAGGTCCATGCGCCGATCGGCCTCGCCGGCGCCGATCGCCACCGGGCGGGCGAAGTAGGGCGGGGTGAAGGCGCCGACGATGCGCTCCGACAACGGCGAGCGATCTTGGTCGACGGTGGCGATCGCCGCGTTCGAGATCATCTCCGGCATCGCCGTCGCCGCCGCATAGATCGACACCGAGAAGGCGAAGACGATCAGCACCAGAAGGATCGGATCGCGGGCGAGACCGCGCAGCTCCTTGATGCCCAGTTCGAAGACCTTCGACACCTTCATGGCTCAGGTCTCCTGCTTCTTCGACAGCGCCGCGGCGAGCAGGACCAACACCGGTCCGGCGAGCGCCAGTGGCAGGAAGGCCTGCCACAGATCGGCGAATTCCAGTCCCTTGGAGAAGGTGCCGCGGGAGATGGTGATGAAATGGGCGGTCGGGTAGATCCGTCCGATGATCGCCCCGACCCCGCGCAGCGACGAAACCGGGTCGATCATGCCGGAGAACTGCACCGCCGGCAGCAGCGTCAGGATCGCGGTGCCGAAGAGGGCGGCGATCTGACTGCGCATGAAGGTGGCGATGAGGAGCCCGAGCGCCGTGGCGGCGACGACGTAGAGGAGTGCTCCGAGCGCGAAGGCGAACGGGCCGCCGGTGAAGGGAACGCGGAAGACGACGACGGCGAGAGCGGTGAGCAGGACGAAGTTGACCATGCCCAGCGCGACGTAGGGCAGTTGCTTGCCGATCAGGAATTCGAGGCGCCCGAGCGGTGTGACATAGAGATTGACGATCGAACCGAGTTCCTTCTCGCGCACCACGCTCATCGCCGCCAGCATCGCCGGGATCATCAGCAACAGCAGCGGCACCATGGCCGGCACCATCGCCGTCAGGCTCTCGACACGCGGATTGTAACGGAAGCGAGTCTCGATCGAATGGCTCGACGGACGGGCACTCTTACCGAGGACGAGGCGTGCAGCCTCCGTCGACCAGTGCAGATGCATACCCTGGACGTAGCCGGAGATGGTCATCGCCCGCATCGGCATGGCGCCGTCGATCCAGGCGGCGATCCCGGTCGGGCGGCCGCGATCGAGGTCGCGGCCGAAGCCGGGCGGGATTTCGAGCGCCAGCCCGAGTTCGCCGGTGCGCATGCGACGATCGAGATCGGCGTGATCGACGATCTCGGGCCGCTCGATGAAATACCGCGACCCGGCGAGCTCCTGGACGTAGGAGCGGCTCGCGGTGGTGCGATCGAGATCGAGCACGGCGAAGGTCAGTCCCTCGACATCCATGTTGATGCCGTAGCCGATCACCACCATGAGAATGAGACTGCCGACCAGCGCCAAGGTGGCGCGGATCGGATCGCGGCGGATCTCCAGCGCCTCGCGCCGCGCACAGGCGAGCATCCGCCGGAAATCGAAGCCGCTTCGCGCCACGACCGGCTCGCTCGTCGCTTCGGTCGCCGCGGCGGAGGTGATCGATCCGCCGCTTTCCACCGCTCGCGCCGGGCGCAGGAGATCGATGAAGGCCTCCTCGAGCGTCGCGACGCCGCGGGCTTCGACGATGCGGCGCGGTTCGTCGCACATCAGCACCCGCCCGGCATGCATCAGCGAGATGCGATCGCAGCGCTCGGCCTCGTTCATGAAATGGGTCGAGACGAAGATGGTGACGCCGTCGCCGCGGGCGAGGTCGATCAGGATCTGCCACAGCGCGTCGCGGGCGATCGGGTCGACGCCGGAGGTCGGTTCGTCGAGGATGAGGATGTCGGGTCCGTGGACCAGCGCCACGGCGAGCGACAGGCGCTGACGGATGCCGAGAGGCAGCGCATCGGGCAGGGCGTCGACGACGTCGGCGAGATCGAGCCGGCCGACCAACTCGTCGATGCGGCCGGCGATGGTCTCGGTCGGCAGTTCGAACAGACGGGCGTGGAGGTCGAGGTTCTGGCGGACGCTGAGTTCGCCGTAGAGCGAGAAGCTCTGCGACATGTAGCCGACCCGCCGTCGCGTCTCCATATCCGCCGGATCGAAAGCATGGCCGAAGAGCCGCGCCGTGCCGCCGCTCGCCGGCAGGAGCCCGGTCAGCATCTTCATCGTCGTCGTCTTGCCGCAGCCGTTGGAGCCGAGGAAGCCGAAGATCTCGCCGCGCCGGATGCTGAAGCCGACATCGTCGACGGCGACGAAGTCGCCGAAGCGCTTGGTCAGATTTTCCGCCTCGACCACCACATCCCCGTCGTCACCGACCCGCGGCGGCACCACCACGGCGCGGTGGCCCATCCGATCCGCCTCGGGCAGCAGGGCGATGAAGGCGGCGTCGAGATCGGCGGTCGCGGTGCGGGCGAGGAGATCGGCCGGGGTGCCGGTGGCGAGCACGCGGCCGGCGTTCATCGCCACCAGATGGTCGAAGCGTGCCGCCTCCTCCATGTAGGCGGTGGCGACGATGACGCTCATGCCCGGATGGCCGGCGCGGATGCCGTCGACGAGATCCCAGAATTGCCGTCGCGACAAGGGATCGACGCCGGTGGTCGGCTCGTCGAGGACGAGCAGGTCGGGATCGTGGATGAGGGCGCAGCACAGACCGAGCTTCTGCTTCATGCCGCCGGAAAGGTCGCCGGCGGGGCGATCGGCGAAGGGAGCGAGGCCGGTGGCGTCGAGCAGCTCGGCGATGCGCCGACGGCGTTCGGCGGCATCATGGCCGAACAGGCGGCCGAAATAGTCGACGTTCTCCTCGACCGAAAGGGTGGCGTAGAGATTCCGACCGAGGCCCTGCGGCATGTAGGCGATGCGCGGGCAGACCGCGTCGCGATGGGCGGCGCGCGCCATGTCGCCGCCGAGCACCTCGACGGTGCCGATCGGCACCCGACGCGCCCCGGCGACGAGGGCGAGGAGGCTCGACTTGCCGACCCCGTCGGGGCCGATCAGTCCGACCATCCGGCCCGCCGGCAGATCGAGATCGATGCCGTCCAAGGCGCACGTCCGACCGAACCGGAGCGTGACGCCGCGAAGGCGCGCGACGATCTCGGACGAGGGCGCCGGATCGGTCATTTCAGCAATCCGCGCTCGAGGTCCGCCGGCCATGGAAGTTTCGGGTCGAGACGCAGATGGGCGACACCCGGCAGCCCGGTCTTCACCTGATCGATATGGGCGGCGAGGAGTTCGGGCGAGATGCGCGCCTTGATGCGGAACATCAGCTTCTGGCGTTCCTTGGCGGTCTCCACCGTCTTCGGCGTGAACTGGGCGACGTCGGCGACGAAGGCCACCTCCGCCGGTATGACGTAGAGGGGGGCGGCATCGAGGACGATGCGGACCTCCGAACCGACCTCGATCCGGCCGGCCTGCACGGTCGGCAGGAAGACGGTCATGAAGACGTTGCCGAGGTCGACGACGTTCAGGATGCGTCCGCCGCCGGCGACGATCTCGCCGGGTTGGGCGACGCGGTACTGGACGCGGCCGTCTCGTGGGGTGCGCAGTTCGCTGTCCGCCAGTTCGACGTCGATGCGGGCGAGCGTCGCCTTGGCCGCCTCGACCGCCGCCTCGGCATTGACCACCTGCGACCGCGCGGCGCCGATCGCCGCCTCGCCCGCCGCCACCTGAGCCTCGGCGGCGGCGAAGGCGGCGCGCATCCCGAGGGCGCGCGCCCGGTCGTCGTCGAGGGTCTGCAGCGACACGCTGTTGGTGCGCACCAGTTGCTCGGTGCGGCCGAGTTTCTGGTCGGCCGCGTCGCGCTCCGCCCGCCGCTGCTCGACCACCGCCAGCGTCGCCTGGCTCTCCGCCCGCCGCTGAGCCACCTGGGCTTCGGCGGTCTCGACACCGATCTCGGCGCGTTTCAGTTGGGCTTCCGCTTCGCGGCGCTGCGCCATGAGCGGGTCGGTGTCCATGCGGACGAGGATCTGTCCGGCGGAAACTCGATCACCCTCGTCGACCAGGATCTCGCGGATGCGGCCGGGCGAGCGTGCCGCGATGTCGATCTCGACCGCTTCGATCCGGCCGTTACCGGAGGCGAAGCCGTCGCCGTAGCCGTCGCCGGCGAGGCGATCACGCAGCAGATATCCACCGATCGCCAATGCCACGACCGCGGCCGCGAGCCAAACGTAACGAGGGACCGACGGCATCACCTCACCTCTCTCGTCGATATCCCGGCGGCCTCGCTTCCGATGTGACGACTGCGATCGCCATGACGGAGCCCTCGCCGAATGCGTTTCAGAATGCTCGCCGAACGCCGCGTCATCCATGATGTAAGTCAACGACTGATGACCCCCCCAGCGGTCCACTTTGGCGGCGTCGGACAGGAAAACAGGGAGACGCGGCATGGATGCCGACCAGAGGCGCCCCCGTGACGGCCGTGCGACCCGGGAGCTCATCGTCACGGCCGCGGCACGCCGTTTCGCCGCCCATGCCTACGAGGCGACCGGTCTGCGCGACATCGCGCACGACGTCGGGGTCGACGTCGCGCTCGTCCATCGTGCCTTCGGTTCGAAGGAGCGGCTGTTCGTCGAAGCGCTCGCCCATGCGATGCGGCCGGCCTCGGCGATCGAGACGCTGAGCACCGGCACCGGCGCCGCCCTGGCGCGCCGGGCCTTCGAGGACGATCCGGAGTGCGGCGCGGTCGCCGACCCCCTCGCTCTCCTCGTCCGATCGGTCGCCAGCCCCGGTGCGCTGCCGTTGATTCGAGACTTCACGGCGACGGAGCTCATCGCCCCTTTGGCGGAACGCCTGAAGGAGCCGGGCGCCGCTCGCGCCGCGCTGATCGCCGCCTGCCTCGTCGGCATCCGTCTCTTCCGCGACGTGCTCGAAGTCGAGGCACTCGGCGACGGCGCCCGCCCACGTCTCGAGCCGCTGATCGCCGAGCTGTTCGACGATCTACTGACCAGATCGATCGCCGACGTTTGAGCGGGATCGGTCTGTCGAATTCGACGGAGGCCGTCCATCGAGCACATCGGAACCTGACCTTGCCCCCGGTTTGTCCCCGTTCATAACCAGAATCCGTTCCTGCTCTG
>NZ_DAIPZB010000045.1:0-40493 GCF_036782435.1 Pinisolibacter sp.
AGTGAATCACGTCAGCAGACGGTCGTCGAGGGCTATCCGCGCACAGGTCTCATCACTCGGTGACGCGGCCGTAGCCCATGCCGAGCGCCTGCATGTAGAGCTCGAGCAGCGCTTCCATCTCTTCGCGCTCGGACTTGTCCTGCTTGCGGATGCGGATCACCTGACGAAGGATCTTGGTGTCGTAGCCGTTGGCCTTGGCCTCGGCGTAGACGTCCTTGATGTCGTCGGCGATGGTCTGCTTCTCCTCCTCGAGCCGCTCGATGCGCTCGACGAAGGACTTCAGCTGGTCGGCGGCGACGCCGGCGGGATCGGACATGGGTATCTCCTGAAAGGCGGGCCGCGACAGGCGAGGGCCGGCGAAATCGGGCGGTCGGACGGGCCGGCCGGGTCGGGGATGAATCCCCGAGTCCCCCCTCGCGGTCAAGTCGCCACGCCACGAAGCCGAGATGTCGGTGGGGCGTGGGGCCGGGATCGCTCGCTCAGGCCGGGACGACCGGCCCGCAGCGCGAGCCGAAGAGGCGCGGTTCGGCGAATTCGGCGCGGTCCATCGCCTCGCGCAGGATCGGTTCGAGGCGATCGGCCCAGGCGTCGACGCCGGGCGCATCGCCGATCAGGTCCTGACGGACCTCGAGAATGGCGTGGACGAGGCCGCGGCGGGTGCCGTGGCGATACATGGTGTCGCCTTCGAGGGCGCCGTCGTAGGGCTCGTTGTCGCCGACCACGAGGCTCGGATCGGCGCGTAGGCGGGCGAGCAGGAACTCCGGCAGGCGCGGATCGGCGTCCCACAACACGCCGCAGTGCCAGGGCCGCGGCACGCCGCGCCAGATCGGCGTGAACGAGTGCAGCGAGAACAGGATCGGAGGGCGGCCGCTCGCGAAGGCGGCGTCGATGGTCGCCGTGACGGCGTCGTCGTAGGGGCGCCAGAAGCGGTCGATGCGCGCCTGCCGGCCGGCGCGGTCGAGATGGGCGTTGCCGGGGACCACGGCGCCGTCGGAGAGGCGCATCACCAGGGTGGGATCGTCGTCGCCGCGGTTGGGGTCGATGACGAGGCGGGAGAACCGCGACAGCACCGCCGGAACACCGAGACGGGCGGCGAGGGCTCGGGTGAGGGGCGCGACGCCGATGTCGAAGGCGATGTGGCGGGCGAATTCCGACGGCGGCAGACCGAGATCGCCGAGATCGGCGGGGACGTGGTTGGAGGCGTGATCGGCGATCAGGACGAGCCCGGCGCCGGCCTCGCCGGGGACGATCTCGAAGGCGGCGTCGTCGGCGGTGGACGGGGGGAAAGAGGCGGTATGCACGGTGGTCATGGATCTCACGATGCGAAACTCACGAGAAGATGGTAGGCGTTCGCAGAATGCCTGACCAGCCCTTCGGCGGGTCGCTCGCCGACTTCCCTCCTCAGTGGATCGTCTCCGCTCTCCATGACCTCGTCCTCGCGCTCTTCCGACCCGCGCGCCGTCGCGCTTTTCGCCTTCGCCGCCCTCGTGGCGGCGGCGGTGGCGATGGGGATCTCGCCGGTGTTCGTGCGCGAAGCCCAGGTGGGGCCCTTCACCTCGGCGTTCTACCGGGTGTTCCTCGCGCTGCCGCTGCTGTGGATCTGGGCTCGGATCGAGTCGCGACGGGACGGAGCGCCGACGGATCGCGGCTGGACGCGGGCGGTCATCCTGGCGGGGGTGTTCTTCACCCTCGATCTGTTCTTCTGGCACCTCGCGATCCTCAACACCACCATCGCCAACGCCACCTTGCTCGCCACCATGGCGCCGGTGTGGGTGATGCTGTTCTCGCTCACCATCGGCGAGCGGGTGACGCGGGTGATGGTCGCCGGCCTCGGCCTGTGCGTGGTCGGCGGCGCGGCGCTGGTCGGCTCCAGCCTGAAACTGGCGCCGGAACGCTTCGTCGGCGATCTCTACGGGATCGGTACCTCGCTCGGCTTCGGGCTCTATTTCCTGGCGGTGCGGGTGGCGCGGCGCGACGGCTCGACCGGAGCGGTGCTGTTCCGCTCGACGGTCGTCACGGCTGCGCTGCTGGCGATCGTCGCCGGCATGACGGAGAACGCCTGGGTGCCGGCCGGGATCTCCGGCGTGGTGGCGCTGGTGCTGATGGCCTCGGTCAGCCACGTCGGCGGGCAGGGGCTGCTCGCCTATGCGCTCGGCCATCTGTCGGCGGCATTCTCGTCTCTGGTCATCTTTCTCGAGGCACTGGCGGCGGCCTTCTTCGGCTGGGCCTTCTTCGGCGAGACGCTGGGGACGTGGCAGATCGCCGGTGGTGTCGCCATCCTCGCCGGCATCTGGATCGCGCGGCCGCGAGACGGCGGGTGAGGCGGACGGTCGGCCGTGCCTTCGCCGGAATTTCTCGGCAAGGTGGGTTTCGACGCAAGTCGCGTGTCGATATGGTCTCCGTCGCCGGACGAGCGGTTGACAGGACCATTCCGAGATTGCCAACGTGCACGCGATTGGGACGAGAAGACGAGAACGAATGACGCCCCGTACCGCTCCCGCCGAGATCGGCCACCGATTCGCCGTGCCGCGCGTCCGCGCCGGGGCGGTCGTGGCGGTGGCGGTCGCCGTCCTCGCCGGAGGGGCGACATCGGCGCTCGCCGATCTACGCATCTGCAACAAGACCACCAGCCGTGTCGGTATCGCCGTCGGCTACAAGGACGAGGAGTCCTGGAAGACCGAGGGCTGGTGGAACCTCCAGGCCAATTCCTGCGAGACGCTGCTCGCCGGTCCGCTGGTGTCGCGCTACTATTACCTCTACGCCGTGGACTACGACCGGGGTGGCGAATGGAGCGGTCGCTCGTTCATGTGCACCCAGGAGAAGACCTTCACCATCAAGGGCATCGAGGACTGCCTGAAGCGCGGCTTCGAGCGTACCGGCTTCTTCGAGATCGACACCGGCGAACAGCGTACCTGGACGGTGCAGCTGACCGAGCCGGGTCGCGCGTCGACCGCCGCCGGACAGTGACGACGAGGCGGCGGCGCCGCCGAAGTGTCGCGATGCGTGTGGAACGGAAGACCTCTCGTGGCGTCATGGCACTGCAATAATTTCCGATCGATGCAAGAATTTGCCGATCTCGACGTTTTTTTCCTGTGCAGACGTCGTGCGCGGGTCTAAGAGGGACTGCCATACGAGCATCGACAGAGTGACGAGATGAAGCGCAATCGACGGGTCAAGATCCTGGCGACCCTGGGGCCGGCCTCTTCCGATCCGGCCGTGATCGAACAATTGTTCATGGCCGGCGCGGATGTGTTCCGCATCAACATGAGCCACACCGACCACGCGCGCCTCGCCACGCTCGTCGCCGACATCCGCGCCGTCGAGGCCAAGATCGGCCGGCCGATCGGCATCCTCGCCGACCTGCAGGGGCCGAAGCTCCGCGTCGGCAAGTTCGGCTCCGGCCCTGTCGATCTCGCCGCCGGGGCGACCTTCGTCCTCGACAGCGATCCGACGCCGGGCGACGTCGGCCGGGTGCACCTGCCGCATCCGGAGATCCTGGCGGCGGTCGAGGTCGGGCATCACCTGCTGATCGACGACGGCAAGGTCAAGCTGCGTTGCATCGAGAAACGCGACGGCACCGCGATCGTCGCCACCGTGGTGGTGGCCGGCCGCATCTCCGATCGCAAGGGCGTCAGCCTGCCCGACACCGATCTGCCGATCGGGGCGCTGACCGAGAAGGATCGCAACGACCTCGACGCGGCACTGGCCCAGAAGGTCGACTGGATCGCGCTCTCGTTCGTGCAGCGGCCGGAGGATCTCGCCGAGGTGCGCAAGATCGCCAAGAACCGCGCTGGCATCATGGCCAAGATCGAGAAGCCGCAGGCGATCGAGCGGCTCGCGGAGATCATCGAGCTCTCCGACGCGATCATGGTGGCGCGCGGCGACCTCGGCGTCGAGATGCCGCTCGAGAAGGTGCCCAGCTTGCAGAAGCAGATCAACCGCGCCTGCCGCAAGGTCGGCAAGCCGGTGGTGATCGCCACCCAGATGCTGGAGAGCATGATCACCTCGCCGGTGCCGACCCGAGCCGAGGTCTCCGACGTCGCCATCGCCGTCTACGAGGCGGCGGATGCGATCATGCTGTCGGCGGAGAGTGCGGCCGGCAAGTACCCGGTCGAAGCCGTCCGCACCATGAACTCGATCGCCGAAGCGACCGAGCACGATCCGACCTGGCGGCCGATCGTGGCGCCGCAGCGCCCGCCGCCGGAGGCGACCGGCGCCGACGCCATCACCTCGGCCGCCGCCTCGATCGGCGAGACGCTCAACGTCGCCGCCATGGTCTGCCTGACCCAGTCGGGTTCGACGGGTCTGCGGGCGGCACGCGAACGGCCGTTCGTGCCGGTGATCGCGCTCACCGCCTCGCCGGCGATGGCCCGACGCCTCGCCCTGGTGTGGGGCGTCCACTGCGTCGTGGCGGAGGACGCGCGCGACGTCGACGACATGGTCGATCGCGGTTGCCGCGCCGCCTTCACCCAGGGCTTCGCCCGTCCCGGCCAGCGCGTCGTGGTGGTCGGCGGCGTGCCCTTCGGCACCCCCGGCTCGACCAACATGCTGCGCATCGCCTTCGTCGGCGCCGACGGCTCGGGCGCGCTGTGAGGATCCGCCTGCGCGGTCGGCGTCAGCCGCCCGCTTCGATCTCGCGGATCAGCTCCTTGATCTCCTCGACGACCCTGTCGCGCGCCGCGTGATGGGGCATGTGGCCGATGTCTTCCAGCCAGACCAGACGGGCGCCGGGGATGTCGCGGGCGAGGCCTTCGGCGTGGATGTCGGCGCGGACGATCGGGTCGTCGGTGCCGGAGACGATCAGGGTCGGCGCGTCGATCTCGCCGTAGCGCGGCGAGAGTTCACTGAGGTGGCCGTGCAGGCGGAAGACGTCCTCGGCGTTGGCGTGCCACTCCTCCGGCCTGAGAATCAGATCGGCGCCGATGGCGGCGCGATAGTTCTCCGGCGTCGGGTCGGGGGCGAAGACCTCGGCGATCGACTTCTCGATGGTGAGGCGTCCGATGGTCGGCACGGCGACGTGGCGCAGCAAGGCGCCGGCGATCGGTCGCGCGGCGATGCGATAGAGCGGGCCGATGACCGCACCGGGCCAGGGGTGAGTGGCCGGCGCCAGGAAGACCAGGCCGGCGGTCGCTTCGCGATGGTGCACGCCGAAGGCGGCGGCGACCGATCCGCCCCAGGAATGGCCGACGACGACCGCCCGTTCGATCCCCTTCTCCTCCAGAAGTTCGGCGACGACCGCGGCCTGCGCGGCGGGGGCGGCGTCCTCGGAGCCGTGGCGGCTCGACCAGCCGTGACCGGGGCGATCGAGGAAGATCAGGCGATGGCGCGGGAAGGCGTCGGTGAAGGCGAGGGCGGGGTCGCGGGCGTTGCCGCTGGCGCCGTGGACGAAGACGATCGCCGGGGCGCGCGAGTCACTGCCCGGTCGGTCGATGAGATGGACGGTGCGATGGCCGAGCCGCACCAGCTCGCCGACCGGCGGGTGAGCCGTCTCGGCGGCGCGGCGGGAAAGTCTCCGCGCCACGGCGGCGCCGGCGGGCAGCAGCAGCGTGGGGGCGAGCCAGGAGACGATCATCGCCGCGCTCCCGGAGTTCGGGGACCGGTGTCCGGGTCCGGCCGCGTCCAGATGAAGAGCGAAACCGCAACGAGCACGGCGACCTGAATCAGGAGGAGAAGCGTCGGCAGGCCGGCGGCCGCGGCGACGGCGACGGTCGCGACCATGGCGATCGCCGACAGGCGTTTGGCGGGGCGGGCGATGGCGCCGTTGCGGCGCCAGTCGGCGATGAGCGGGCCGAAGCGGGCGTGGTCGAGCAACCACGCCTCGAGCCGCGGCGAGGAGCGGGCGAAGGCCCAGGCGGCGATCAACAGGAAGGGAACCGTCGGCAACAGCGGCAGCACCGCTCCGGCGATCGCCAGGGCGGTGGCGGTCACGCCGACGGCGAAATGGAAACTACGCACCAGCATCGGCGGCTCCGGCGGGTGGCATCCTCGGGTGCGTCACAGTTCGCGTCCCTCCACCTCGATGATCAATCTCTCCATGCGCTCGGCAGCGACGGCGGGATTGCGCGGGTCGAGGTGGGCGAGACGGCGCAGCCATTTCAACGCTTCCGGTTTGCGGTCGGCGGTTTCGAGAATGGCGGCGAGCGCCGCCATCGCATCGAGATGGCGCGGCTCCATGATCAAAGTGGCGGAGAGATCGGCGAGTGCGCGGTCGATGTCGTGGCGGGAGAGGTGGATCGCGGCGCGATGGAAGCGGGCGTTCGGCCAGTGCGGGGCGACGACGATCGCCGCGTCGACGAGGTCGAGGGCGAGGGCGCGGTCGCCGAAATGCAGCGCGGCGGTCGCCCGGGCGGAGAGGAGATCGGCGGTGTCGCTGCCGGATCGCTTCCAATGGACGGCGATCCGCTCGCGGGCGCGCTGCGCCGAGGCGTCGTCGCGGGCGGCGGCCAGGGCGGCGAAATAGAAGTCGAGCGATCGGCTGGTCGGTCGTCCCGTCGGCGGGTCGACATCCGGACGCTCCGGCGCGGCGGGGATCTCGGCCGGCGGGAGATCGGCGGAGAGCGCCCAGACCGGCGGCGCGAAGAGCGTCGCCGCGACCGCCAGGGCGAGGGCCGCTGCGCGTTTCGGCGAGCCGCTACGAGCGGTCACGAACGGGCGTGGGGCGGTGAAAAACGAAACGAGCCGCATGAACGGATCTTGGACCCGGTTCCGCGGCTCGTCGAGAGGCTTCCGTCCGGCGGCCGTCGATACGGTCGCCGTCGGCGCTTCGATCAACCCTGGCGCGCCTTGAAGCGCGGGTTGGTCTTGTTGATGATGTAGACGCGGCCCTTGCGGCGCACCAGACGGTTGTCGCGATGGCGCGTGCGGAGCGACTTGAGCGAGTTCTTGATCTTCATGTCCGGCGATCCGAGGTTGATCCGATACGAAGATCCGTAGCCCGTCGAACGGTCCGGCGCTTCGCTCGGATGCCGTCTTCCTCGGAAACCCGCCTGCGGGGCCCCTCGTGGAATGCGGCGAGGAACAATGAAACGAGCGCGGATCGCCCGCGCTCGTGAATTCGGCCGGGACCATAGGCATCGCGCCCCGCCGTGTCAATCGCTTCGCGCGCCTCTCCACGACCACTTTCGCCGCAGCCGAGACGTGTGGCCGGCGCCCGCAGCGTTCGCCGAACAGCCTGACGGATGAAGATGGCGACGCCCTCGTCCCCCCGGCACGTCTTCGGTCACCTCGTATACCACTCGGTAACCATGAGCAACTCGTTCACTCCTTGTTAACGGTGAACGTCAACCTACTGTTTTCCGTAAAATTCGACAGAAAATTTTGCCGAGTGAATCGGTAATGCCCCACGGTTAGATCTGATCGGACGACGAAACGATCAGGATCGAACACATGCCTCCGCTCTCGACTCTTCTCGGCTGGGCCGCTGCGACGATCGCCATGCTGGCGCTCGCCACCGCGCCGATCGGGGTGACGGCCGAGCTCGCGCTCGGATCGGCGGTGGTCGTCGCCATGTTCGCGGTCAAGCGCACCGGTTCGGGCGCGGTCCAGCGCCACACCTATCTGGCGCTCGGGACGCTGATCGTGCTGCGCTACGTGTGGTGGCGCACCACCGAGACGCTGCCGTCGACCGACGACGTCGTCGGCTTCTCCGCCGGCGTGGTACTCTATGCCGCGGAGATGTTCTGCGTCGGCATGCTGTTCGTCTCGCTCTTCGTCATCGCCGATCCGTTGCGCCGCCCGCCGGCGCGCCGGCTGAGGGACGAGGAGTGCCCGAGCGTCGACGTCTTCGTGCCGAGCTACGACGAAGCGGCCGATCTCGTCGCCGCCACCCTCGCCGCCGCCACCACCATGGACTGGCCGGCCGACAAGCTGCGCGTCCATCTCCTCGACGACGGCGGCACGGTGCAGAAGCGCAACGACGCTGATCCGATCAAGGCGGCGGCGGCGGAAGCCCGCCACGTCGAGATGAAGGCGCTCGCCGAGAGCCTCGGGGCGATCTATCTCACCCGCGAGAAGAACGTCTCGGCCAAGGCCGGCAACCTCAACGCGGCGCTCGAGCACACCGCGGGCGATCTGATCGCGATCTTCGACGCCGATCACGCGCCGACCCACGACTTCCTGCGCGAGACCGTCGGTCACTTCGCCGAGGACCCGCGGCTGTTCCTGGTGCAGACCCCGCACTTCTTCCTCAACCCCGATCCGATCGAGAAAAATCTCGTCACCTGGGCGCGCATGCCGTCGGAGAACGAGATGTTCTACAGTGTCATCCAGCGCGGCCTCGACCGTTGGAACGCCGCCTTCTTCTGCGGTTCGGCGGCGGTGCTGCGCCGGACGGCGCTGGAGGAGGCCGGCGGCTTCTCGGGCATTTCGATCACCGAGGACTGCGAGACGGCGCTCGACCTGCATTCGCGCGGCTGGACCTCGCGCTTCGTCGACAAGCCGATGATCGCCGGCCTGCAGCCGGAGACGCTCGCCCAGTTCATCGGCCAGCGGTCGCGCTGGTGCCGCGGCATGGTCCAGATCCTGATGATGAAGAACCCGCTGTTCAAGGGTGGGCTCTCCTTCGCGCAGCGCATCGCCTATCTGTCGAGTTCGCTGTTCTGGCTGTTCCCGCTGCCGCGCCTGATCTTCGTGATCGCGCCGCTGCTCTACATTTTCTTCGGCGTGAAGCTCTATGTCGCCAACGCGCAGGAGTTCGTCGCCTACACGGTCGTCTACATGATCGTGAACATGCTGATGCAGAACCACCTCTACGGGCGAGTGCGCTGGCCCTGGATCTCGGAACTCTACGAGTACATCCAGATGCCCTATCTCGTCCGGGCGATCGGCACGGTGATCCTCAATCCGCGCAAGCCGACCTTCAACGTCACCGCCAAGGGCGTGGTCACCGAGGAGGCGCGACTGTCGGAACTGTCGAAGCCCTACTTCGTGATCTTCGCGGTGCTCGCCGTCGCTTCGGCCGTCGCCTTCCAGCGCTTCTTCTCCGATCCCGAGATCAACGACCTGATGCTGGTCGTCGGTCTGTGGAACACCTTCAACCTGGTGATCGCCGGGGTGGCGCTGGGTGTCGTGGCCGAACGGCCGGAACGTCGCCGCGCCCAGCGACTCGACGTCGCCCGCAAGGCGGAATTCGTCGTCGGCGACACCGTGGTGCCGGTGGTGGTCGAGGACATCTCGATCGGCGGCGTCCGGCTGCGGCCGCTCGGCGCCGTGCCGACCGGCCTCAAGCTCGCCGGGGCGACCGGTACCCTGATCGTCGAGACCGAACGGGCCGAGGTGCCGGCGCGCATCACCGTGCGGGCCCGCCGCATCGGCGCCGACGGCCAGGGCGTCTTCTGGGGCATGCAGTTCGAGCGGCTGACCAGCGCCGGTTATCGAGCGGTGGCCGAGGTCATGTACGGCCAGGCCGCGGTGCTCTCCCGGTTCCGCGAGCGCCGCCGCTCGGGCAAGAGCCTCCTCGCCGGGTCGGCGCAGTTCCTCGGCTGGGCCGTCGGCCAGTCCGGCCGGGCGATGAAGCTCGCCCTGCGGCGCAAGCCTTCGACCAAGGAGATCGCCGTTTCCGGCGAGCTGATCCCGCTTGCCGTCCAGGACGAAAAGACCCGTTTCGCCTGATCCCACACGCTCGTCCACCCGACACGTCGCCGATCCGATCGGAGCCGCCATGACCATCCGCTTCGCCTCTTCCGTGATCCTCGCCACGCTGGGCGCGCTCGCCTTCGGCGCGGTATCGACACGGGCCGGAGAGCTGCCGACGACGCTCGAGGGCCTGTCGGCGGCGACGAGCGTCGATGCGCGGGTGCTCCGCCGTCTGCCCTCGACGATGCGCTCGACCCGGCTCACCGGCGAAACCGACGCGCTCGCCTTCCCGGTCTGGCTGACGCCGTCGGAAGCGGCGGGTGGCGTCACCCTGCGGCTCGCCCACGTGGCCGCCGTTTCGGTCATGCCGGAGGCGTCGCGCCTCACCGTGGCGGTCAACGACCGGACGCTCTCCGACGTGGCGATCGGCGCCGGCGGTGGCGCGCGCTCCACCGAGATCACCGTCCCGGGAGGTGTTCTGCGGCCGGGCTGGAACGCTGTGCGCATCGGTGTCGACCAGCGCCACCGGGTCGACTGTTCCGTCGCATCGACCTGGGAGCTGTGGACCGAGATCGACCGGGCCCGCTCCGGCTTCGTCTTTCCCGCCGGCCATCGGCCGGAGCGGCGCGGCATCGCCGACATCGCCGGCATCGCGCCCGACGAGAACGGCCGGGTGACGATCCGTCTGGTGAGCCCGGGTGAGCCCGAGCCGCATCAGCTCGAACGGGCGGTGCGGGCGGCCGAGGCGCTGGCGCTGATCGGCGGGTTTCTCGATCCGGTGGTCACCGTGACGCGTAAGCCGGAGACCGCGCCGGGCCTCGACGTGATGGTCGGGCGGGCGGCCGCGACACTCGACGGCGAAGTGGCGACCCTCCAGGCGGGCTCCATCGCGGTTCTCGACGACGGCGCGACCGACCGGCTCGCCGTGGTCATTCCGGGCTCCGATGCCGAGGTCGACCGGGCGTTGGAGCGGCTCACCGAACTGGCGGGACGGCCGACCGAGGGCAGCGAAGCCGGCCTCGCGGCGCGGACCGCCGTCGGTGGTCGCGCGATCGCTTCGGGCGAGCGGGTGCAGCTCGCCGAACTCGGGGTCGCGTCCAAGGAATTCAACGGCCGGCTGTTCCGCGTCGGCTTCGACCTTCGCCTGCCGGCGGATCTCTATCCGGCCGACTACGCCAAGGTGCAGTTGAAGCTCGCCGGCGGCCTCGCCCCCGGGCTCGATCGCGCCGCGCGCCTCACCGTGCGCGTGGACGGACAGCAGGCGGCCGGTCAGCCGCTGGTGGCGCCGAACGGCGAGGTCTTCGAGGGGCGGACGCTGTCGATCCCGCTCTCCGCCTTCAAGCCGGGTCACAACCGCGTCGAGATCGAAGCGGCGGTGCCGGCGGCGGCCGACAAGACCTGCGATCCGGCGGTGCAGATCGACGGCGCCAAGCGCTTCCTGTTCGTCGATCGCAGCGAACTGGTGTTCCCGAATTTCGCTCGCCTCGCCCGTCTGCCGGATCTCGCCGCCACGGCTTCCGGCGTGCTCGGGCGGCTCTCGCCGGACGCGCGGCCGACGCTGTACGTACCCCATCCCGACCTCGCGGCGCTGTCGGCGGCGGCGACCTTCGCCACTCGCATCGCGGTGGCGGCGGGTCGGGTCGAGGCGCAGCCGATCGTCTTCCGCAACCCGGCGGTCGACGCGCCGTCGGCGGTCGTCGTCGGCGCTCTCGCCGATCTGCCGGCGACGGTGGTCGGGGCGGTCGGGCTGGAGATCGGTCAGGTTCGTGCGGCCTGGGCGCGCCGGCCGAACGACCAGCAGGCGACGGTGACGCCGACCCGCGGCGCGAGTGCGCTGGTGCGTCGCGTCGCCGGGCTTTCTGCCGCGGTGTCGATCGCCGACGTCGATCCGATCGTCACCGGCTCGCTGCAGGGGCGGGTGCTGACGGCGCTGCCGGCACGCGACGGCGATCTGGTCGATCGCTGGCGCCGGTCGATGGAATCGCCCTGGTCGCCGGCCGCCTTCGGCCGTCAGGCCGGGGTTCGCTTCGAAAAGCTCTTCGATTATCTCCCGGCCTTCGGCGCGACGCGCTCGCTCGAGGGTTTCGCACCGACGCCGTCGACGGGACTGGTGATCGCGCAGGCGATGTCGCCGGCCGGTGGTGCCTGGACGCTGGTGACGGCGCCGTCGTCGGCGGTCCTGGCGGAGACGATCGCCACCGTCGTCGCCGGCGAGGATTGGGCGCGGCTGCGTGGTGCGGCGGCGTCGTGGGATCGGGTCGAGGAGAAGGTGACGACGGTGCCGGCCGGCCACGTCGGCTTCCTCGCCACCGCCGATCTCGACTTCGCCAACTTCCGTCTGGTCGCCGCGGCGCTCGCCTCCGACTACCCCTACGGCTACATCCTCGCCGCCTTCCTGGTGACCGCCGCGCTCGGCTTCGCCACGGCGCGGCTGCTGCCGCGTCTCGGTTCGGTGAAGTCATGACCGCGTCCCGCCGCCCCTTCGGCCTCGCGCTCGCCGCCGCCTTCGCCGCCGGGTCGATCTTCGCCACCTCGGTGGCGCCGGCCGGCCCGGTGCCGGCGCCGACGGCTTTCGCCGCCGAGACGGGGAAGACGCCGGGCCTGCGCGGCACCCTGCCGGTCCCGGCGCTGTGGGCCGCCTGGAAGGCGCGTTTCGTCGCGTCGGAAGGCCGGGTGATCGACGACGCCAACGGCGGGGTCAGTCATTCGGAGGGCCAAGGCTACGGCATGTTGCTGGCGGTCGCCGCCGACGACCGCGAGACGTTCCGCACCCTGTGGAACTGGACCCGCGCCCATCTGTCGCTGCGCAAGGACGGCCTCGCCGCCTGGCGCTGGCGGGCCGACCGGAAGCCGCACGTCGACGACCCCAACAACGCCTCCGACGGCGACATCCTGATCGCCTGGGCGCTGATGGAGGCGGGCGAGGCGTGGAACGACGCCGCCGCCACCGCCGCGGCGCGGCGCATCGCTCGCGCGGTCTTCGCCGCGAACGTCGTCCCGACCCGGTTCGGACCGACCTTGCTGCCGGGCGCCACCGGCTTCGGCGCCGGCGCGCGCAAGGACGGGCCGGTGGTCAATCCGTCCTACTGGGTGTTTCCGGCGCTCGCCCGGCTCGCCGAGGTGACCCCCGATCTCGATTGGCGCGGGGTCGCGGCGTCGGGCGAGAAACTCCTCGCCGAAGCGCGTTTCGGTCCGGCGAACCTGCCGGCGGAATGGGTGTCGATCGCCGGTGCGGTGCGGCCGGCGGACGGCTTCCCGGCGACCTTCGGCTACAACGCGGTGCGGGTGCCGCTGCATCTCGCCTGGGGCGAGAGCGGTCGACGCGAACGCCTGGCGCCGTTCATGGCGCGGTGGAGCGGTGAGGCCGAGCCGAGGGCGACGATGGCGGTGGTCGATCTGGCGAGCGGGCGGGACGCCGAGCCGCTGATCGATCCGGGCTACCGGGCGGTGGCGGCGGTCGTCGCCTGTGCGCTCGAAGGTCGGCGGTTCCCCGACGATCTGCGCGGCGCCGATACCGATCACTACTACCCGACGACGCTGCGTGCCCTGGCGATGGTTGCGGTCAATCAGAGGTATCCGACATGTTGGTGAGGTTCGCTCCCCTGTCGTGCGCCGTGACGGTGACGATGTTCGTCGCCGTGCCACGGGCGGACGCCGCGCCGCGGGCGATCGAATGGACCGCGGCGGTCGATGCCGCGGCGATCTCCCCGGAGGAGGCCGAGCGGGCCTTCGCGCGGCCGGCGGTCGACGGTTCGGCCGACCCGATCGTGCGGGTCGACGAGAGCGCCCTGCGCTACTACGCCGCCGAGCGCGCCCAGGCGCGGGTCGAGGCGGAGATCCGCCGTCTGCGTGCCCTCTATCCCGGTTGGGAACCGCCCACCGATCTCAACCGTCCGGCCGGACCGGGCGAGGATCAGGCGCTGTGGGACCTCTTCGGCAAGGATCGCATCGACGATCTCAAGCTGGCGATCGATCGCCGTATGGCGGTGCGGCCGGGCTGGCGGCCGTCGCCGGAGATGGTGGCGAAGCTTCGCCGCAAGGAGATGCGCCTCGATCTCGTCGCGGCGTCGGATCGCGGCGACTGGGCGCAGGTGACCGGGCTCGCCGAGCGCGAGCCGCTGCTGCTCGACGGCGCCGATCTCGACGTCATCTGGCGGGTGGCCGAGGCGATGGCGAAGACCACGACGCAGGAGCGGGCGCTCGACCTCTACAAGCTGGCGCTCTCGGCCTCGCCGGGGCCGGAGGAGCGTCTGGCGACGGTGCGCAAGGCGATGGCGGCGCTCGGTGCCGACGCGGTGACGCCGCTCGTCGCCGAGGAGCGCCACGGCGAATTCGAGCCGCTGCGCCTCGATCTGGCGCGGGCGCGGATCGGTGACGGACTGAAGCCGGGATCGACGGCTGCGCCGGCGGACGAGGACGTGACGCGACTGACGGCGGCGGCGCGCAAGAGCGACGGCACGGCCGGCGACGCGACGCTGCTCGGCTGGCTCGAACTGAAGCGCGACAAGCCGGCCGTGGCCTACGACTGGTTCGCCCTGGCACGGACGCGCGGCGGCGACTCCAAGGCGATGCTCGGTTCGGTGCTCGCCGCCGATCGGGCCGGACGGCGCGACGAGGCGCGCGATCTCGCCGCGACCGGAGCGGACGACGCCGAGGTCGGGGCGATGTTCCTCGATCTCGTCACCGCCGACGTCACCGGACCGACGCGGCGCACCCTGTCGCCCGAGCGGGCGAAGCGCTTCGCCCAGGCGATCGAGAAGCTCGAATCCGGCGACGCGGCGCAGGCGCTCGCCTGGTACGCCTACGATGCGCGTCAATTCGACGCGGCGCGGGCGTGGTTCGCCAAGGCGATGGCGTGGCGTCCGTCGGCGAAGTCGGCGGAGGGCCATCTCCTCGCCGTCAAGGCGGCGGGTGATCGCGCCGCCTTCGACAAGCTCTCGGCCGACTATCGTGACCGCTTCGCCGATATGGTGCCGGTGCCGGGATTCGCGACGGTGACCGTGGCGAAGCGCGGCGGGCCGACGAAGAAGTCCTGCGCGGTCCTCCTCGGCGCCAACGGACGGCGCTCCGCCGGCGACGACCTCGCCGCCGGCTGGTGCCTGATGGATCTCGCCCGCGGCGAAGAGGCGATCGCCGCCTTCGACAAGGCGCGGACCGGCGACGGGCGGCTGGCGGCGGAAGCGTCCTACGGACTGTCTCTGGCGCATCTGAGGGCCGGACGCACCGATGCCGCCGCCTCGGTCGCCGCCTCGGGCCAGCTGACCACGACGCGGCGCGACGAGATCGGTCGCATCGCGCTCGCCCAGCAGGCGATCGCTCGCTTCGACGCCCGTGACTATCGCGGCACGCTCGACACGCTCGATCGCCGGCGTCGCCATGCCTCCGAGCCGCGCGACCTGATGACCATGCGCGGCTGGGCTCTCTACCACCTCGGTCTGAAGGGGGAGGCGCACGAGGTCTTCGTGACGCTCGATGCGCAGTTCTCGACGCGCGAGTCCCGCATGGGTCTCGCCGCCGCCACCGTCGGACCGACCGCGAGGAACTGACACGATGCGCCCGACCCGATCGCTCCTCGCCCTTCTCGCCGTCGTGCCCCTCGGGGCCTGCGCCGACATGACCGAAATGCGGACGACCGCGCCCTTCGCCACCGCCTCGCTGCCGGCCACGCTCGCCGTCGAGGTGGCGCCCGAGCAGGCGTTGGCGGGGCTGCCGGCCGAGGCCGGTGCGGTGGTTTCGGTCACCGAACGGCGCGAGAAGGATCGCCTGACCCAGACGATCGCGCTCGCCGGCGACGCCGCGACGCCGGGCACCAACCGCATTCGCGTCGTCGCCGAGACCCACGAGCCCGGCCGCTCGCGCCGCGCGACCGAAGAGGCGATCGCCGCCGAACTCGCCGCCGAATTGCCTGACGTCGACATGCGGACGAGTTCGCAGGTGATCGCCGGCGCCGGTGGTCCGGTCGGGCTCGCCACCGGACGCGGCGGGCGCGGCGAGACCTGCGTCTACGCCTGGCAGGAGACCAGGACGCGGCCGAGCCGCAGCCGCGGCGGCGTCTTCGACACCGACGCGGTCGACGTTTCGGTGCGGGTGCGGTTGTGCCGCCAGGGACTGACGGAAGAGCGGGCGATCGCCCTCGTCGAGGGACTGCGGCTGCGCGCCGACGTCGTGCCGCTCGGCAGCGGGTTCGCCTCCGGTCCGACCGGGGTCGACGCCCTGGCGACGGCGGGCTACGGCGCACAGACCATGGCGGGCGGATATTCCCGCGCGCCGGCCACGGTGGCGAAGGTCGCGACGCCGCGTGTCGCGCGGGCGGAGCCGTCGACGCCGGTGCGCCCGGTGAAGCCGGTTTCCCGATCGATCGATCCGTCTGCCTCGAAAGCCACCGTCGTTCCGCCGCCGGTCGTCGCGTCGGGCCGCGCCGCGCCGCCGCTCGCCGGCGTCGCGCCGGCGGTCACGGCGCCGCCGATCCCGCTGCCCTCCGGCGGCTGACCTCTCCCCGAGGCGAGGTCGGGCCCCCTGCGACCGCCTCGGAACGAACGAACCCTCCCGATCGTCCACGGTCGGGAGGGTTCGTCGTTCCGGGAGGTCCGGGGTGGTGGGATCAGCGGCGCGGGCCGGTGCGTTCGATACGGCGGCCGTTGCTGACGAAGGAATAGCTCTGGTTGGCGAAGTCGCCGATCATCACCGCCTCGACCACCGGCTCGGCGATGTCGCCGTCGGCGGACCAGCCGACCAGGAAGTTCGAGCCGGTGCCGCCGCGCACGTCGTTCTTGGCGACGAAGATCTCCAGCGTGCCGAAGGGACGGACGAGCACCGGGGCCATGAGGTAGCGCTGCACCAGGCGGCCGGCGCCGTCGTAGTAGTCGATGCGAGTGAGCGCCAGTGGACGATCCTCCGAGGCGTTGTGGATCGACAGGGTGACGGCGAGATCGACCCGGGTGCGGCTGTCGCCGGCGCGGATCGACGAATGGGTCGGCACGTAGATCTCACCGGAGACGACCGGAGCGCCGACCACGCCGCCGGGGACGAGCGCCTCGCGGGAGGCGAAGAGCGGATCGTTCGGCGCCATCTGCGCCGCCGCGATCGAGACGCCACAGAAGAGGGCGAGAACGGTGAGGAGGGTCCGCAGGCTCGTCTTCGTCATGGACCACTCGGTGCCTCTCTCGTCTCGGCGCGGATCCGCGTCGCGAAGACCACGGTGAAGCCGACGGGGTCGGCCGTCAACGTGGGTCGGTTACGGGGGCGCTCTGCGCGCCGGGCGGACGTCCGCCGATGGCGCGGGTGACGGCGTCGGCGGCGCGGCGCACCACCGGACCGAGGCGTTCGATGCGCTCCGATTCCAATCGGCCACTCGGGCCGGAGATCGACAGGCCGGCGATCGCCTCGCCGTTCTCGTCGAAGATCGGGGCGGCGATGCAACGCATGCCGCGGCTCCTCTCCTCGTCGTCGAGCGACCAGCCGCGACGACGGATCTCGTCGAGGTCGGCGTAGAGGCGATCGGGATCGGTGATGGTGGCGTCGGTGAAGCGCGGCAGGCCTCTGTCGCGGACGAGGCGGGCCACACGCTCGCGCGGCATCTCGGCGAGCAGCGCCTTGCCGATGCCCGAGGCGTGGGCGTGACGACGCTCGCCGGCGCGGAAGAAGGCGCGGATCGGTTCGGAGCTCTCGACCTGCGAGATGAAGACGACGTCGCCGCCCTCGAAGATGCCGATGTTGGCGGTCTCGCCGGTCGCCTCCATCAGTTCGCGCATCATCGGCCGACCCATGGTCGCCACCTTGAAGCGGCGATGGAACGCCTGACCGACGCGGAAGGCCTCGACGCCGATGCTCCAGGTCTGGTCGGGCTCGTCGCTCTCGACGAAGCCGTGGGCGGCGAGGGTGGCGAGCAGGCGATGGACGGTGGAGGCGGGCAGGCCCGAGGCATGGGCGAGCGCCGTCAGAGTCATGCCGTCGGTGCCGGCGACGAGTTCGAGCAGTTGCAGCGCGCGGTCGAGCGCCTGGACCGAGGCGACCGGCGTCTTGCCGCCGCTGCCACGCGGCCGACCGCGCATCGCTCTTCCGGTTCGTGTCGCGTTCATCGTCGCCTCCTCGTCACAGGAGCAGGGAAGCAGAAATGGAAAATGTTTTCAACAAATTCATCCTCGATATCATGAAATCTATATAAACCGATAAAAATCAATATTATGAACGATATTCGAATTCGATGAAAAAAGTTTCCAGAAAAATTGACCGACGGCGACGGCGCGGGCATTCTCCCGATCATGTGCCAACGGCCGGCGCGCGTCTCGCGCCGGCATCGGGAGAGTTCTCATGACCACCTCCGCCCCGCGCCACGTCGCTCTCGCCGGCCTTTCGGTCGATCCGCAGCTCGCCGCCTTCGTCGCCGACGAGGCCTGCCCCGGAACGGGTGTGACGGCCGAGGCCTTCTGGGCCGGCTTCGCCAAGGTGGTGGCGGATCTGGCGCCGAAGAACGCGGCGCTTCTCGCCACCCGCGACGCGTTGCAGGCGAAGATCGACGCCTGGCACGCGGAGTGTCGCGGCAAGCCGCACGACGCCGGCGCCTATCGCACCTTCCTCGTCGAGATCGGCTATCTGCTGCCGGAGCCGGCGCCGCGGTCGGTGACGACGAGCAACGTCGACGACGAGATCGCCCGCCTCGCCGGGCCGCAACTGGTCGTGCCGATCAACAATCCGCGCTATGCCCTCAACGCCGCCAACGCCCGTTGGGGCAGCCTCTACGATGCGCTCTACGGCACCGACGCGCTCGGCGATCTGCCGGCCGGGGGCGGCTACGATCCGGCGCGCGGGGCGCGCGTCGTCGCCGCCGCGAAGACGCATCTCGACACGATCGCGCCGCTGGCGAAGAGCGGCTGGGCCGACGTCGTCGGCTTCACGGTGGAGAAAGGGGCGCTGCTCGTCTCGCTGGCGGACGACCGCCTGTGCGGTCTCGCCGATCCGCAGGGCTTCGCCGGCTTCCGCGGCGAGCACGAGCGGCCGAGTTCGATTCTCCTGAAGCACAACGGTCTCCACGCCGAGGTGGTGGTCGATCGCTCGACCCCGGTCGGATCGAGCGACCCGGCCGGCATTTCCGACGTGATCCTGGAGGCGGCGCTCTCCTCGATCATGGACATGGAGGATTCGGTCGCCGCCGTCGACGCGGCCGACAAGGTGGCGGTCTATCGCTCCTGGCTCGGCCTGATGAACGGCACGCTCGAAGAGACCTTCGAGAAGGGCGGGCGGATGATGACGCGGCGGCTCTCCGCCGATCGTCGCTTCACCGCGGCCGACGGCTCGGAGCTGGTGCTGCACGGCCGTGCGCTGATGCTGGCCCGCAACGTCGGCCATCACATGACGACCGACGCCGTGCTCGACGCCGAGGGTCGCGAGATCCCCGAGACCTTCCTCGACTGCGCCGTCACCGCGCTCGTCGCTCGCCACGATCTCTTCGGCAGCGGCGCCACCAAGAATTCGCGCAATGGCTCGGTCTACATCGTCAAGCCGAAGCTGCACGGCCCGGCGGAGGTCGCTCTGGCGGTCGAACTCTTCGGCCGTATCGAGGACGTGGTCGGCCTCGCCCGCGATACGCTGAAGATGGGTATCATGGACGAGGAGCGCCGCACCACGGTGAACCTCGCCGCCTGTATCGCCGCCGCCTCGAGCCGCGTCGTCTTCATCAACACCGGCTTCCTCGACCGCACCGGCGACGAGATCCACACCTCGATGGAGGCCGGGCCGGTCGTCCGCAAGAACGAGATGAAGTCGACCGCGTGGATCTCGGCCTACGAGAACTCCAACGTCGACGTCGGTCTGATGATGGGGTTGCCGGGTCATGCCCAGATCGGCAAGGGGATGTGGGCGGCGCCGGACCGGATGGCCGATATGCTGACCCAGAAGATCGGTCACCCGAAGTCGGGCGCCAACACCGCCTGGGTGCCGTCGCCGACGGCGGCGACGCTGCATGCGCTGCACTACCACGAGGTCTCGGTCGCGGCGCGCCAGCACGAGATCGCCGGTCGGGCGCGGGCGAAGCTCGACGACATCCTGACGATCCCGCTCGCCACCTCCAACTTCGCTCCACAAGCGGTGCAGGAGGAGCTCGACAACAACGCCCAGGGCATCCTCGGCTATGTGGTGCGCTGGGTCGATCTCGGTGTCGGCTGTTCCAAGGTGCCCGACATCCACGACATCGGCCTGATGGAGGACCGGGCGACGCTGCGCATCTCGTCGCAGCACATCGCCAACTGGCTCGCCCACGGCATCACCACCGAGGCTCAGGTCGTCGAGACGATGAAGCGCATGGCGCTGGTGGTCGACCGCCAGAACGCCGGCGATCCGGCCTACCGGCCGATGGCGCCGGCCTACGACGGCCCGGCCTTCCGCGCTGCGCTGGCGCTGGTCTTCGAGGGGCGGGCGCAGCCCAACGGCTACACCGAGTTCCTGCTGACCAGGTTCCGGCGCGAGGCGAAGGCGGCGGGGTGAAGCTCGCGGTCTTCTCGACTGGGGAGGCGCTGGATGTTGCCGGCGAAATCTCCCCAACGTCCTCTCCCCCCTCGAGGGGGAGGGACAGGGAGGGGGGACGATTTCGCGAACACGCGAGGCCTCGCGGCGTCGCGACCACGCGCTGGTCCGTCGACCCGTCGACGTTCACGACGCCTCGTGGTAAGGAAACCTGACCACACGACCCCTTCGCCGAAGAGGCCGCCTCCATGTCGCTCCTGATGCCCCTGCCCGAGCCGGAGATCCTGGAGAAGCGCGACGACATCGTCTCGCGTCTGCAGGCGATCGTCCGGCCGGGGAACGTCATCCATCTCGACCGCGAGCTCTCGGCCTACGAGTGCGACGCGCTGACCATGTATCGCCAGCCGCCGCTGGTGGTGGTGCTGCCGGAGACGGTCGCCGAGGTCTCGGCGGTGCTGAAGCTCGCGCAGGAGCTGAACGTCAAGGTGGTGCCGCGCGGCTCGGGGACGTCGCTGTCCGGCGGCTCGCTGCCGCTCGCCGACGGCATCCTGCTCGGCATGTCGAAGTTCAACCGCGTGCTCGAGGTCGACTTCGAGAACCGCTGCGCCGTGGTGCAGCCGGGGGTGACCAATCTCGCCATCTCGAAAGCCGTGGAGCACAAGGGCTTCTACTACGCGCCGGATCCGTCGTCGCAGATCGCCTGCTCGATCGGCGGCAACGTCGCCGAGAACGCCGGCGGGGTGCATTGCCTGAAGTACGGGCTGACCACCAACAACCTGCTCGGCATCGAGATGGTGCTGATGGGCGGCGAGGTGATCCGCCTCGGCGGCAAGCATCTCGACACCGATCTCTACGATCTGATGGGGGTGATCACCGGGTCGGAGGGGCTGCTCGGCGTCGTCACAGAGGTCACCGTGCGCATCCTGCAGAAGCCGCAGGTGGCGCGCGGCGTGCTCCTCGGCTTCCCGTCGGTGGAGGCGGGCGCGGACTGCGTCGCCGAGATCATCGCGCAGGGAATCATCCCCGGCGGGATGGAGATGATGGACAAGCCGGCGATCGACGCAGCCGAAGCCTTCCAGCCCTGCGGCTATCCGCAGGACGCGCAGGGCCTGGTCATCGTCGAACTCGACGGCACGCCGGCCGAGGTCGATCACCTCACCGAAGAAGTGGCGAAGATCGCCCGCGGGCGCGGCGCCACCTCGGTGCACGTCTCGACCTCCGAGGCCGAGCGGCTGCGCTTCTGGTTCGGCCGCAAGAACGCCTTCCCGGCGGTGGGCGCCATCGGGCCGGACTATCTGTGCATGGACGGCACCATCCCGCGCAAGGAATTGGCGACGGTGCTCCGGCGCATGGACGAGTTGGCGGCGAAGCACGGTCTGCGCGTCGCCAACGTCTTTCACGCCGGCGACGGCAACCTGCATCCGCTGATCCTCTACGACGCGGCCATCCCCGGCGACACCGAGAAGGCGGAAGCCTTCGGCGCCGACATCCTCAGGCTCTGCGTCGAGGTCGGCGGGGTGCTCACCGGCGAGCACGGCGTCGGCGTCGAGAAGCGCGATCTGATGACCGAGATGTTCGACGAGGTCGATCTCGCCCAGCAGGAGCGGGTCAAATGCGCCTTCGACGAGGCGCACCGGCTCAACCCCGGCAAGGTCTTCCCGACGCTCCACCGCTGCGCCGAGATGGGCTTCATGCACGTCCGCGCCGGCGCTCTGCCCTTCCCCGAGATCCCGAGGTTCTGAGGCGATGGCGATCCTCACCCCCCGCGACGAACAGGATCTCGTCGACCTCGTCCGGCGCGCCCGCGCGGCGAAGACGACGCTCGAAGTCGTCGGCCGCGGCACCCGCCGCCGCATCGGCCGGCCGGTCGCGGCCACCGACACCGTCGATCTCTCGGGCCTCACCGGCATCACCCTCTACGAGCCGTCGGAACTCGTCTTGACGGCGCGGGTCGGCACGCCGCTTTCCGAGATCGTCGCCACCCTCGCCGCGTCGAACCAGGAACTCGCCTTCGAGCCGGTCGACCATTCGGCGCTCCTCGGGCACGCGAGCGGCAGCGGCTCGATCGGTGGGACGATCGGGGTCGGAACCGCCGGATCGCGGCGGCTGAAGATCGGCTCGGCGCGCGACCACCTGCTCGGCTTCCGTGGGGTCAACGGCTTCGGCGACGCCTTCAAGTCGGGCGGGCGGGTGATGAAGAACGTCACCGGCTTCGATCTCTCCAAGCTGGTCGCCGGGTCCTACGGCACGCTCGCCGTCCTCACCGAGGTGACGGTCAAGGTGTTGCCGCGGGCCGAAACGGAAGAGACGATCGCCATTCTCGGGCTCGACGAGGAACAGGGGCTGGCGCTGCTGCGCGAGGCCTCGGGCAGTCCGCAGGAGGTCGCTTGCTTCGCCCATCTGCCGGCGGGCCTACACGGCCCCTTCGGCGACGCCTCGGCGACGCTGTTGCGCCTCGAGGGCCCGGCGGTGTCGGTGGCGAGCCGTGAGGCCGATCTGACGGCGCGCTACAAGGATCGGGGCGGACTCGAGATCCTCGGCGAGGACGCGTCGCGGGCCTTGTGGGCGACGCTGCGCGAGGCGGCTCCGATCGCCGGCGGCGACACTCAGGTCTGGCGCATCTCGGTGGCGCCCACCGAGGGCGCGAGGCTCGTCGCGGCGATGAGGGCGGCCGGCGTGCCGCTCGCCGGTCATTTCTGGGACTGGGCCGGCGGGCTCGTCTGGGCTGCGGTGGAGCCGGCGGCGGACGCCCATGCGACGGCGGTCCGCGCGGCGGTCGCGACCGTCGGTGGTCACGCGACGCTGGTGCGGGCCGAGGCGGCGGTGCGCTCGGCGGTGCCGGTGTTCCAGCCGCAGCCGGCGGCGCTCGCCGAGCTTTCGGCACGGGTGAAGAGCGCCTTCGACCCCGACCGGCTGTTCAACCCCGGTCGGCTCACGGCGGAGATCTGAGGCGATGCAGACGAACTTCCTGCCCCACCTCCTCGCCGATCCGGATACCGCGCTCGCCGAGAAGATCCTGCGCAAGTGCGTCCACTGCGGCTTCTGCACGGCGACCTGCCCGACCTTCCTCGAACTCGGCGACGAGCTCGACAGTCCGCGCGGCCGCATCTACCTGATCAAGGAGATGCTGGAGACCGGCCGCCCGGCGGATCATGAGACGGTGAAGCATCTCGATCGCTGCCTGTCGTGCCTCTCGTGCATGACCACCTGCCCATCGGGTGTCGACTACATGCATCTGATCGACCATGCGCGGACGCATGTCGAGAAGACCTACCGCCGGCCTCTTATCGATCGGGTGATCCGCCGGTCGCTCGCCATCGTGCTGACCCGGCCGACGCTGTTCCGATTGGCGCTGATCTGCGCGGCGATCGTGCGGCCGCTCGCCGGGCTCCTGCCGAAACGGCTCGCCGCGCCGTTCCTGCTGATGCCGAGGCGGCCGCCGAGCCCGTCGCCGATCGACACGCCGCAGGTGGTCGCGGCGGTGGCGCCGCGGCGGATGCGGGTGGCGCTGCTCAACGGCTGCGCCCAGCCGGTGCTCGATCCGGCGATCAACGAGGCGACGGTCAGGCTCCTCACCCGCCTCGGCTGCGAGGTGGTGGTGGCGAAGGGGGCGGGCTGTTGCGGCGCGCTCGATCACCACATGGGGGCGACGGACCGCAGTCATGCCCATGCGGCGGCCAACATCGAGGCGTGGTCGGCGGAGATCGAGGCGGGCGGGCTCGACCGGATCGTGATCAACACCTCGGGCTGCGGCACCACGGTCAAGGACTACGGCCACATGTTCCGCAACGACCCGCATCTGGCGGCGAAGGCGGCGAAGGTGGCGTCGATCGCCCGCGACGTCTCGGAGGTGCTGGCCGAACTCGACCTCGCCTCGGCGGTGATGAAAGACCGCCGGCCGAAACTCGCCTATCACTCCGCCTGTTCGATGCAGCACGGGCAGAAGATCACGACCCTGCCGATGGAGCTCCTCGGCCGGGCCGGCTTCGAGGTGACGGCGATCCCCGAGAGCCACGTCTGTTGCGGCTCGGCCGGCACCTACAACATTCTCCAGGCCGATCTCGCCGCGCGACTGCGCGACCGCAAGGTGGCGAACATCGCCACGACCGGGGCGCAGGTGATCGCCGCCGGCAACATCGGCTGCATCATGCAGATCGCCTCGGGGACGTCGACGCCGATCCTGCACACGGTCGAACTGCTCGATTGGGCGACCGGCGGGCCGGTGCCCGAGAAACTCGCCGGGCTCGTCGCGGCGAAGGCGTTCGGGTGATCGGGCGCGCAAAACGAATTTCCCGGTCGGTCGGGTCCGTGCGACGGTCCGAGCGACGGAGGACGGTGGTCGCTACCCCGCCGTTCGATCTCCCTTCAACGTCCAGCAGCGGATCCATCCCATGACCGAACTCACTCTCGCCACCGCCCGGGCTCTCGCCGATCATTCGCTGAAGGTGGCGCGGGAGCGCAACTTCAAGCCGATGGCGGTGGTCGTGCTCGACGCCCGCGGCTCGCTCAAGGCGGCGGCGGCGGAAGACGGCTGCCCGATCCTCCGGTGGGAGGTGGCGTTGGGCAAGGCCAACGTCTGCGTCAAGTTCGGTTCGGGCGGGCGTCGGATCAACGCCATCGCGGTCGAACGTCCGCACTTCTTCGTCGGTCTCGCCGGCCTCCTCTCGGATGCCAACGGCGCGGTGCCGGTGCCGGGCGGCGTGCTGATCCGCGATTCCGCCGGTGGCCTGGTCGGCGCCTGCGGCATGTCGGGCGACACCTCCGACAACGACGAAGCGGCGCTGGTGGCGGCGATCGAGTCGGTCGGGCTGGTGGCCGACTGCGGCTGAGGACGGGGCTTCGGCCCGCCCCTCGGAAACCGGTGCGTGATGCTTCGAGACGGGCGCGTTCCGCGCCCTCCTCGGCATGAGGCGTTCATCGCTCCACGAGTGAAAACAAGAGCTTCATCCCGAGGGAGCGGCGAAGCCGCTCGTCTCGAAGCATCGCGCGCCTGCTTCGGACGCCGACACGTCGTCGGTGGTCGTCCGTCGGAACGGACCATTGCACGAAGCCGGCCTCAGGCCGGAACCGTTCCTCACGCCTTCGGCGGGCAGGTGGTCTCGCGGATGCGCAGTTCGGGTTCGACCAGAACCCGCATGTCGCGCGGCGGGTGGCCGGCGACGACGTCGAGCAGGGTCAGTGCCGCGAGACGGCCGACCTCCTGCTGGCCGTTCCACACCGAAGTGAGGCCGGGCGACCAGACCGAGGCTTCGTCGATGTCGTCGTAGCCGGTGAGCGAGATGTCGCGGCCCGGTTCGATGCCGCGGCGCTTCAGCTCCATCATCATGCCGAAGGCGAGGAGATCGTTGAAGCAGACGATGGCGGTGGGACGGGCGACGAGCACGTGGCCGCAGATGTCGCGGCCGGCGCGGCGGCTGGAGGCGGCGGGAAACTCGAGTTCCGGGTCGACGGGAATGCCGGCGGCGGTGAGGGCATCCTCGTAGCCGGCGCGTCGTTCGGAGGCGGACGAGGAGTCCTGCTGGCCGCCGACGAGGGCGATGCGGCGGTGGCCGAGGCCGATCAGATGTTCGACCGCGCAGCGCAGGCCGGTGCGGTCGTCACCGCGGATGACGGGCACCTCGGGCAGGTCGGGCAATTCGCGAGCGATGAGCACGGTCGGCAGGCCGGCGTCGACGATGCGCGACACGTCGCTCGGCTTGGACCCGGCCGCCGGGCACAGGATCATGCCGTCGGCGCGATACTGCAGCAGGGTTTCGAGGAAGACCCGCTGGCGCAGCGGGTCGTCGCCGTGGTTGTAGAGGATGACGGTCTGGCCGTGGCGGCCGAGTTCGTTCTCGACCGCGGCGACCAGTTCGGCGAAGTAGGGATTGAGGATGTCGTGGACGACGAGGCCGACGATGTTGGTGCGCGCCGTCCGGAGCGACGCCGCCGAGCGATTGTAGATGTAGCCGAGTTCCTCGGCGAGCGCGTGGACGCGCTTGCGCGTCTCCTCGGCCACCAGCGGCGAGTTGCGCAGGGCGAGCGACACCGTCGCCGTGGAGAGATCGAGTTTCTCCGCGATCATCGCCAGGGTCAGACGCCGCTTGGGCGTGGCACCACCGCTTTCCATGTCACCGACCATCTTTGTCCGGGGCTTCGTGCGCACGCCGCCACGCGCCGCTCCGCTCCGTTTGTGCCGGAACCGGGGGCCACTCGCAACAACATACCTGCAACCGCGGATGATCTCGCGTTTCGAAGGGGTTCATCGGGCCGCCGTGGTGGCGACGTTTCGTCGCCCCCGCTCGAGTTGGACCAGCCAGAGGCCACTGGCGATCACCACCGTGGCGCCGGCGATCGTCCAGGCGCCCGGCACGTCGCCGAAGACGAGCCAGCCGGACAGCGTCATCCAGACGATCTGGGCGTAGATGAAGGGCGACAACACCGACGCCGGGGCCCGCGCATAGGCGAGGATGAGCAGGAAGTGGCCGGCGGCGCCGCCGAGCCCGGTGACACAGAGCAGCATCCAATCGTGGGTCGTCGCGGGCGTCACCCAGATCGACGGCAGTACCGGCGCCAGCATCACCACGGCCGCGCCGGCGGGCAGCAGCAACAGGCTGGCGGTGGAATCGATGCCGGACAACATGCGGGTGACGAGGACATAGCCGGCGTAGCAGATCGCAGCGGCGAAGGCCCAGAGCATCGCCGGATCGAAATGCGCCGCGGTCGGACGTGTCACCAGGAGCACTCCGAGGAAGCCCACCGCGATCGCGCCCCAACGCTTGCCGCCGACGGTTTCGCCGAGCAGCGGCACCGCCAGGAGGGCGACGAGGAACGGCACGCCGAAGATGATCGACATGGTCTCGGCGAGCTGGAGATGGCGCAGGGCGATGAAGTTGAAGACCGTCGAACCGAGCAGGAAGAGGGCGCGCAGGATCTGCAGAGCGGGGCGGCGTGTCGTCCAGGCGTGGCGGGCGGTGACCGGATTGAAGACGATCGCCGAGACGAGGAAGGCGATGAAATAGCGGAAGAACGAGATCTCGAGCGGCGGCAGGGATCGGCCCAGCCATTTCGCCGAGGTGTCGATGGCGGTGAAGCAGACGAGTGCGCCCATCATCAGGCCGATGCCGACGAGACGGCGCGAGGGCTCCGGCCCGTCGTTTCGCGGCGCCACCGCCATCGCTCCCGCCCGTGCCACCGATGTCTTCCTCTCGATCCGTCGCCGCGAGCGACCGTACCCACACGAGATACGGCCGGCGAAGCGAGGAGATCCGAGCTTCGACGGTGGGTTCTACGTATCCGTCCGAGGGGGCGGGGTCCAGCGCGGGACGAGGTACGCGGCCGTATGGCTGCCATGCGGCGGGTGGGGCCGGGGGGGACGTGAGCGGCGAGCCGGGCTCACTCCTCCGGATCGTCCTCCGGCTCCTCGGCCACTTCGACCTCGTCGAGGGCGTCGAGCTGCAGCGTCAGATTGCGTTCGACGGCGCGCAGGAGCTTGCGGAGCTTCTTGCGGTCCTTGTCGTCGAAGCCGGCGAGCGCCTCGCGTTCGATGCGCTTCCAGATGCGATCGATCTCTTCGATCTTGGCGCGGCCCTCGTCGGTCAGGTGGACGCGGGCGAGACGGCCGTCGGTCTCGGAGGGGACGCGCTTCAGTAGGTTCTGCGCCGAGAGACGCGACACCATCTTGGTGACGGTCGGCGGCTGGACACCGAGCACCTGGGCGAGCTGGCTCATGGTGCGGCCGTCCTCGTCGGCGAGCGCCTTGAGCACCGCTTCCTGACCGGCATGCAGGCCGATGCGCCCAAGATGCGAGCCGGAGCGGGCGCGGTGGGCTTTGGCCGCCATGGCCAGTCGGTGGGTGACGGATTTTCGGTGTTGAAAGGTCATGTACGACACCTAACCGATCGATGTAACGGTTTCATGACGATCGTGACGACCGAAGAACGGTGCCAGACTACCGCGTCGCGCCGTCACGGTCGACCTCGCCGCTCGACGAGGCGACGGCGGCGCGCAACTGGGCCGAGACTTCGGCGCAGCGCCCGGTGAAGTCGGCGCGGTCGCGCAGGGCCTCGTCGCGCAGGCCGTCGAAGGCGATCGGCGTCTCGGCGACGATGTGGCCGGGGCCGGCGGCCATGACGACGACGCGCGACGACAGGAACACCGCCTCGTAGACCGAATGGGTGACGAAGATCACCGTCAGACCCTCGCTCGCGGCGAGGCGCAGCAGCTCGAGGTCGAGGGCGAAACGGCCGATCTCGTCGAGGGCGGCGAAGGGCTCGTCGAGGAGCAGGATCTTCGGGCGGGTGATCAGCGCCCGGGCGATCGAGGCGCGCATGCGCATGCCGCCGGAGAGTTCGCGCGGATAGGCGACAGCCGCGTCGGCGAGGCCGACACGGGCGAGCGCCTCGGCGACGCGCGGGGCGATCTGGGGTTGGGGCGTGCGGGCGAAGCGCAGCGGCAGGGCGACGTTGTCGGCGACCGTTCCCCAGGGCATCAGGGTCGGGTCCTGGAAGACGAAGCCGATGTCGCGTCCGGGGCGGGTGACGGTGCCGGTGTCGGCGGTCTCGAGGCCGGCGGCGATCCTGAGCAGGGTCGACTTGCCGCAGCCGGAAGGGCCGATGAGCGAGACGACTTCGCCGGGAGCGACGGTGAGCGAGACGTCGGCGAGGGCGCGTGTGCCGTTGCGATAGGTCTTCGAGACGCGGTCGAAGACGACATGGGGCGCGGCGGGGTGTGGATCCGGCATCTCGGGCTCGTGGTTCGGCGGCGCGAGCCTAGCGGAGGCGGGCGGCGTTCCGCTAGTCTCGCGTCGATCGAACGGGGGACATCATGCGTCTGTGGTTGAAGGATCCGCTCGCGGTGCTGGCGGATGGCGCCGAGCGCGGTGTCGTGGTCGAGGCCAGCCGGATCGTCGAGCTGGTGGGGCGGGGGCGCGAACCGGTGGCGCCGGTCGACGCCATCTTCGACGCGTCGCGCCACGTGATGTTGCCGGGGCTGATCAACACTCATCACCACGTCTATCAGACGATGACGCGGGCCCACCCCGACGCGATCAACAAGGAACTCTTTCCCTGGCTGAAGGCGCTCTATCCGGTCTGGGTGAAGGGGCTCGATCCGGAGACCTTCCGCCTCGCGGTGCGGCTCGCCGGCACCGAGCTGATGATGTCGGGCTGCACCACCGCGGCCGATCACCACTACATCTTTCCCGCCGGGCTCGAGGACGCGGTCGACATCGAGGTCGACGAGGCGCGGGCGCTCGGGATGCGCATGACGGTGACGCGCGGCTCGATGAACCTGTCGGTCGAGGACGGCGGCCTGCCGCCCAAGGCCGCGGTGCAGGACGAGGACACGATCCTCGCCGACAGCGAGCGGGTGCTGAACCTCTTCCACGACGCGAAGCCGGGGGCGATGACGCAGATCGCGCTGGCGCCGTGTTCGCCCTTCTCGGTGACCCGGTCGTTGATGGAGAAGACGGCGCAACTGGCGGCGAAGCACGATTGCCGGCTCCATACCCATCTCGCCGAGACCAACGACGAGAACACCTTCTGCCTCGAGACCTTCCAGTGCCGGCCGGTCGACTATCTCGAAGAGGTCGGCTGGATGAGCGACCGCACCTGGCTCGCCCACGGCATCCATTTCGACGACGACGAGATCCGCCGCCTCGGCCGCCACGGGGTCGGGGTGTGCCACTGCCCGACCTCCAACATGGTGCTCGCCTCGGGGCACTGCCGGACGCGGGAGCTGGAAGCGGCGGGCGTCGCCGTCGGGCTCGGGGTCGACGGTTCGGCGTCGAACGACAATTCGAACCTGATGGAAGGGGTGCGTCACGCCCTGATGATCAACCGGCTGACCTACGACGCCACGGTGACGCATCTCGACGCGCTGCGCTGGGCGACGGAGGGCTCGGCGCGCTGTCTCGGGCGGAGCGACATCGGCCGCATCGCCGTCGGGCTGGAGGCGGATCTGGCGCTGTTCACGCTCGACGAGCTGCGCTTCTCCGGGGCGGGCGATCCGCTCGCCGCGCTGGTGTTGTGCGGGGCGCATCGGGCCGACCGGGTGATGATCGCCGGCAAGTGGAAGGTGGTCGACGGGATACCGGTCGATGTGGACGTCGCGCGGCTCAGGTGGGAACATGGGGAGGCGGCGAAGGTGTTTCTGCAAGACGGGTGAGATGCCACCAAGGCAGCATATTGATTAATATTGAAGAGAAAGGCATTAGATGTCGAGCGATGAAATTAAAATTAAGATTGATGACAAGATTTCTAAAATAAATAAAGAGATTGAAGTAAGACTTATAGATAGTAGACTTAGATTTTATAATCATACTAGAATCGTACTGGAATATTTATTCGTATCTGTTGTTTTAATTGAAGGCATATTTGGTATATATGGTGCATTTTTTAGTGATATAAGTATTTTAGAATTAATATATATTTCTTCAATGACCGGGGTTATAAAATCTATACACTGGCTTATATGGATTACAATACTAATAATTGTATATGTAATTATTTCAGTCATTTTAGAAGTATTGGGTGTTAAAAACATATTTTCAACTCTATTTAGGACGCCCACTTGGATTGAACTACAAAATTTTGGCAACCAGCAATTAGCAAAGATTTCATACTTCGCAATGGTGCTAATTCCTATAGCGGTATCATTGATACAGTATAATTTTTTTCAGATTGAAATATTCAAATCATTTGCGCTACCGATAAATTTTAAGATAACATACCTAATTTCACTTTATGTATCTTTCGCGTTGTTTGCATTTTCCGCAGGAGCACCCAAGGAGCTTAAATTGAAGTCTGACTTCGGGGGGACTAAGATGCTTAATATTCATATTACAAATAGTTCCGGGTCTACTATAAATATAGATGATCGATATCTTGAATTATTGGAAGATACCACGGATAAGTCTCGCCTGATTATGCGGGCTTTATGTTGGATGTTTTACATACTTGCGGTATGTTATGCATTAATATTGTTAGTTAGATCGATACATATCGTATTGGTTGCTTAGTTTGATGGGTATATAGAGGAGCCTTCGTGCAAAGGGGAATTGAGAAGTCGTTTTGAGGGGTGGTCTCATGCCGCCACGGCGCCACTGGTCGGAGCTGACCACCGAGGATTTCAAGCGGCCGAACGTCGCCGAGTGGATCGCCGTGCTTCCCGTCGCGGCGATCGAGCAGCACGGGCCGCATCTGCCGCTCTCGACCGACACGGTCATCGCCGAAGGCCACGTGGCGCGCACCATCGAGCGGCTGCCGCCGGACCTGCCGGCCGTGTTCCTGCCCGTCCAGTCGATCGCCTGGTCGCTCGAACACGTCTCTTCGCCGGGGACGCTGACGCTCGACTGGGACACCGTCACCAAGGTGTGGCTCGACATCGGCGCCTGCGTGGCGCGGGCGGGCTTGCGCAAGCTCGTCATCGTCAACGCCCACGGCGGCAACGTTCCCGTCATGGATCTCGTCACCCGTGAGTTACGCGTCCGTCACGACATGCTGGCGGTCGCCACCTCGTGGTCGCGGTTCGGGCGGCCGCACGGCCTCTTCGACGAGCGTGAGCGCAGGTTCGGCATCCACGGCGGCGACATCGAGACCTCGATGGTGATGGCGATCCGCCCCGATCTCGTCCGCGTCGAACAACTCGCCGACTTCCCCTCGGCGCAGATGCGGTTCGAGAAGGAGTTCGCCCACCTGCGCGCCTACGGGCCGAGCCAGTTCGGCTGGAAGGCGCAGGATCTCAACCCGACCGGGGCGATCGGCGCGGCGATCCTCGCCACGGCGCAGAAGGGCGAGGCGGCGATCGACCACGCCGTCACCGGCTTCATCGAGTTGCTTTCCGACGTCGCGGCCTTCGATCCGGCGCGGTTGTGGCGTGCCGGACGATGAGGTGCGGGCGGCGTCGCCTTCACCATCCCGGGAACGTGATCACGAATGCGGTCGCGATTTCGCCACGAGTTGCGATATGATCGGCGTCCGGCGTGCCGCAGGGGCGGGCGCCGCGTGACGAGGGGATCGCCCTTGCGGGGTCTCCTCGGGATCGGATACCCCGGTCCCGAAAAACAGGCACGAGGGCGCTGATCACATGGCCCAGGGCACCACGCTTCCCGCGCTCGCTTCGCTCGAAGGCGGTCTGTCGCGCTATCTCGACGAGATCCGCCGCTTCCCGATGCTGCAGCCGGAAGAGGAATACATGCTCGCCAAGCGTTGGCGCGAGCACGAAGATCCGAAAGCCGCCGAACGTCTCGTCACCTCGCATCTCAGACTGGTGGCCAAGATCGCCATGGGCTATCGCGGCTACGGCCTGCCGATCGCCGAGGTGATCTCGGAAGGCAACGTCGGCCTGATGCAGGCGGTCAAGCGCTTCGAGCCGGAGAAGGGCTTCCGGCTGGCCACCTACGCCATGTGGTGGATCAAGGCGGCGATCCAAGAATACATCCTGCGCTCGTGGTCGCTGGTGAAGATGGGGACGACCGCCAATCAGAAGCGGCTGTTCTTCAATCTGCGCCGGGTCAAGAGCCAGCTCCAGGCGCTCGACGAGGGCGACCTGCACCCCGATCACGTCAAGAAGATCGCCACCAAGCTCGGCGTCACCGAAGAGGACGTCGTGTCGATGAACCGTCGTCTCGGCGGCGATGCCTCCCTCAACGCGCCGGTGCGGGCCGACGAGGAGGGGGCGGAGTGGCAGGACTGGCTGGTCGACAACGCCGAGAGCCAGGAGACGAAGCTCGCCGAGACCCAGGAGCTCGACGGCCGCAAGGCGCTGCTGGCGCAGGCGCTGGGTGTGCTCAACGAGCGCGAACGGCGCATCTTCGAGGCGCGCCGTCTCGCCGAGGATCCGATCACCCTCGAGGAGCTCTCGAGCGAATTCGGCATCAGCCGCGAACGCGTGCGCCAGATCGAGGTGCGCGCTTTCGAGAAGGTCCAGGACGCGGTGATGAAGGGCGCCAAGGCGCTCGCCCCGGCCTGACATGTGGGGCGCGGTCGGCAATCGTTTCGACGAGATCTTCGAACGGATCGCCGCGCCGTTGCGCCGCGCCCGGCCGGGCGAGGGCAAGCGCGAGTTCTCCATCCGCACCGTCGTCGTCGGGGTGATGATCGGGCTCACCGTGCTGTCGGCGCTGGAGCGGTCGACCGGCAATCTCCTGGTGATCGGCTCGTTCGGCGCGTCGAGCATCCTCCTTTTCGCCGTGCCCGACAGCGAATTCGCCCAGCCGTGGAACGTCGTCGGCGGCCACGTGCTGTCTTCGATCGTCGGTCTTCTCGCCTACAAGATCACCGGCGGGGCGTGGTGGGGCATCGGCCCGACCGTCGGTATCGCGCTGTGGCTGATGCTGGCGACGAAATCGTTGCATCCGCCGGCCGGCGCCGACCCGATCATCATGATCGCCCGCCAGAGCGCCGACGTCCTCTTCGTCACGACGACGGTCCTCCTCGGCACGACGGTCCTGGTGCTCCTGGCGACGGCATGGCACTCACGCGTGACCGGCCTCACCTTCCCCGACGAGGAACAGCGCAAGGTCCGCCCGTGAGCGTGTGCCGGCGGCCCCGGCATTGACACGCGCCTCGTCCGGCTTATCAACGGCGCACGAAACCGCCCCTCCGAGACCGTTCATGACCGCCCATCATCCGGTGCCTTCGCACACCGCCGATCCCGTCGCCCGTCGCCGCACCTTCGCGATCATTTCGCATCCGGACGCCGGTAAGACGACGCTGACCGAGAAGCTCTTGCTCTTCGGCGGGGCGATCCAGCTCGCGGGGCAGGTCAAGGCCAAGGGCGATCGGCGCAACACGCGGTCGGACTGGATGGGCATCGAGAAGGAGCGCGGCATCTCGGTGATGACCTCGGTCATGACCTTCGAATACCGCGACTGGGTGTTCAACCTGCTCGACACGCCGGGCCACGAGGACTTCTCGGAGGACACCTATCGGACGCTGACCGCGGTCGACGCCGCCGTCATGGTGCTCGACGCGGCCAAGGGCGTCGAGGCTCGGACGCTGAAGCTGGTCGAGGTGTGCCGCCTGCGCGACATCCCGATCGTCACCTTCGTCAACAAGTGCGACCGCGACACGATGGATCCGTTCGAGCTGCTCGACGACATCGAGAATTCGCTCGCCCTCGACACCACGCCGAAGTCCTGGCCGATCGGCCGCGGCAAGGCCTTCGCCGGCACCTATGATCTCGACACGAACACCATCCGACTGAAGGACGCCGAGGAGCCGATCCCGGTCTCCGGGCCCGGCGATCCGCGCATCGAGGCGCTGCTGCCGCCGCAGGATTTCGCCCAGTTCAAGGACGAGGTCGAGTTGGCGCAAGGGGCGTCGAAGCCCTATGTCGCCCAGTCCTTCCTCGAGGGCCATCTGACGCCGGTCTATTTCGGCTCGGCGCTGCGCGACATGGGCGTGCAGGATCTGATCGACGCGCTCGGCAAGTTCGCGCCGTCGCCGCGCGAGCAGCACGCCGCGACCCGCGTCGTCGAGGCCGGGGAGCCGAAGATGACCGGCTTCGTCTTCAAGATCCAGGCGAACATGGATCCGAACCATCGCGACCGCATCGCCTTCATGCGGGTGTGCTCGGGGCGGCTGCAGCGCGGCATGAAGGCGAAGCTCGTCCGCACGGGCAAGAACATCGCGCTGACCGCGCCGCAGTTCTTCTTCGCCCAGGACCGGACGGTGGCCGACGAGGCTTTCGCCGGCGACATCGTCGGCATCCCCAACCACGGCACGCTGCGCATCGGCGACACGCTGACGGAAGGCGAGGATCTGGTCTTCCGCGGCGTCCCGTCCTTCGCGCCGGAGATCCTGCGTCGCGTCCGCGTCGGCGACGCGATGAAGGCGAAGAAGCTCAAGGAGGCGCTCCAGCAGATGGCCGAGGAGGGCGTCGTCCAGGTGTTCCAGCCGCGCGACGGCTCGCAGCCGATCGTCGGGGTCGTCGGCAATCTTCAGCTCGACGTGCTGAAGGAACGGCTCGCCGCCGAATACGGTCTCGAGATCTCGTTCGAGACGACGCGGTTCTCGGTCGCCCGATGGGTGACGTCGGAGGAGCCGGCGAAGATCGAGGAGTTCTCGCGGCGCGACAGTTCGGCCAATTGCACCGACCTCGACGGCGATCCGGTCCATCTCGCCACCTCGCCCTTCGCGCTCAAGTACGAAGAGGATCGCTGGGAGATGCTGAAGTTCACGGACGTGAAGGACTATCAGAAGTAGAGTGCCGGCTTCGTCGCGACGCTTCGTACCGCGGTGCGAAAGATTACCGGAAATTCATTGGAATTCGAGTGGCGGCCGGTGCAACCATCGGGTCGTCACGGACCTCGCGTCGGCCGTCGAGCCGGCGCGCCGAGGTAGGTCGTCGGCCGCGCCGGCGATCTCTCCTCCTTCTCCTCCTCGCGGGCTCGGGCCCGCGCCGCACGACCAGAGGATTTTCCCGTCATGAAGCTTCTTTCCCTCGCCGCCGCCGGTTTCGTCGGCTTCCTCGCCACGTCCACGGCCTTCGCGGCCGATCCGATGACCGATCGCCAGGCGATCTTCAAGGGCTGGGGCGACGCCACCCGCCCGGTCGCCGCCATGCTCAAGGGCGAGGCGCCTGTCGACGTGGCCAAGGCCAAGGCGGCGCTCGCGGCCTATGCCGACGGGGCGGCCAAGCTGCCGGCGCTCTTCCCGGACAACTCGCGGACAGGTAAAACCGAGGCTTCACCGCGTATCTGGGCGGAGAAGGCGCGTTTCGACGGGCTCTTCGCCAAGCTCGCCAAGGAGGCCTCGGCGGCCGAAGCGGCGATCACCGACGAGGCGAGCCTCAAGGCCAATTTCCCCAAGGTTCTCGGCAACTGCAAGGGTTGCCACGACGACTTCCGGGAGAAGAAGTGACGCCATGACCGACACCCCCACGACGACGGCGAAGGTACTCGCCTGGGATCTGCCGACTCGGCTGTTCAAGTGGGCCCTGGTGGCGACGATCGTCGTCGCCTGGGCCAGCGACAAGATCGGTGGCGGCAATCCGGACCTCCACAAGCTCAACGGTCGGATCGTCCTGATCCTGGTGGTGTTCCGCGTGTTGTGGGGGGTCGTCGGCGGCTCGACGGCGCGGTTCACGCGTTTCGTCCCGTCGCCGGGGACGTCGATCGGCTACGGATTGGCGCTCCTGAAGGGGCGGGAGGGCCACTATCTCGGCCACAACCCGCTCGGCGCCTGGATGGTGCTGGCGCTCCTGGCGTTGCCGGCGGCGATGGCACTGACCGGCCTCTACAACGCCGACGTCGATCGCATGATCATCGAGGGGCCGCTCGCCAAGACCGTGTCCGACGCGACGGTGACGCTCGCCCACAAGCTCCATCACAAGCTCTTCGACGTGTTGATCATCGCCGTCGTGCTGCACGTCGCGGCGGTGGTGTTCCACGCCGTGGTCAAGAAGGAGCGGCTGGTGCCGGCGATGGTGACCGGCAAGAAGCCGGCCGGCTCCTACGTCGACGCGGCCGCGGCGACGCCGGGGGCGATCGGTACGGCGCTCGCCTGTCTCGCCGCGGCGACGGCGATCGTCTGGCTCGGCATCCGCGCCGCGGGCGGGTGAGCCACTCCTGCCGTGATCGCAACAGAAACGGGGGCCGCGAGGCCCCCGTCGTCGTTGCGGGCTCGAGGAACCGCCGCCTCAGGCGGGATGCATCGCCAGGAACTCCTCGACCTCGGGGCGGGTCGGCACGCCGGCGCGGCCGCCGAAGCGCGAGCACTTGATGGCGGCGACGGCGGAGGCGAAGCGCAGCGCATCGGGTTCGGACATCTTCTCGGCCAGCGCCAGGGCGAAGGAGCCGTGGAAGACGTCACCGGCGCCGAGCGTGTCGACGGCGTGGACCGGGAAGGACTGCAGGCGCCGCACCCGATCGCCGTCGAGCCACAGCACGCCGCCGGAGCCGAGAGTGACGGCGAGGAAGGCGTCGGTCAGCTTGCGGATGGCGAGGAGACCTTTGGTCGGATCGGAGATGCCGGAGGTGCCGCGCAGGCCGGGCGTGCCGAAGACCACGTGACTGGCGGCGCGAATCATCTGCGGCGCGTCGCCTTCGGCGCGGTCGCCGTCGAGGACGCCGGGGATGCCGCGCTTCCTGGCGGCTTCGAGCAGCGGCACCGCGAGGGAGGGATAGCGGTCGTCGGTCAGGAGCGCGTCGACGTCGGCGACGAGCACATCGGCGTCGTCGATCACCGGCGGGGCGACGTGCGGCGGATGCCAGGTGAGGATCGTGCGCTCGCCGTCGCCGTCGACGATCGACGAACAGACCGGCGATTCGCGCCCCGGGATGCGCAGGATCTTGGAGGTGTCGACGCCCTCGGTGACGAGGCCGCGGACGATCATCTCGCCGATCAGATCGTCGCCGAGAGGGGCGAGAACCTGGCCGGCGCCGCCGAGGCGGACGACGGTGACGGCGGCGTTGGCGCCCGAGCCGCCGCCGATGGAGATGAAGTCCTTGGCGCGCCCCTTGGTGCCGCGGGCAGGCGCGGCGTCGAAGCGATAGATGAAGTCCTGCACGGCGGCGCCGGCGACGAGGACGGTCGGCATCTCGGATTCCCCCAGGGCTCGATTCGGCAAGAAATCTCTATACCTCGAATTGTTACCATTTCGAGGACGACGCGCCGAGGAGACCACGGCGGGACTCGTGCGGCAACGTCAGGAGGTGGGCGCACCGCCCGCTTCGGAGGCAGAGCGGCGGCCGCGCAGGGTGCGCCCCTTGCGGGCATTCTCCGAGGCCGCCGGCGCGTTCACGGCGGCGCTCGTCAGGTCGCGGCGGAATTCGTCGCGTTTCTCGTGGATCGAGGCGATGATCGGTCCCATGGCGACGCCGAGGCCGAGGAGAGCCGCCTCCGACAGTTGCAGGCTCGCCTCGATGGTTTCGGGGACGGCGTCGCTGACGCCCTTGCGATAGAGGCGGCGGGCGTGGGAGGCGTCGCGGGCGCGCGCCACCAGGGGGACGTCGGGCCGGAAGCCGCGGACCGCCTCGACCACGGCGTCGACACCGGCCGTGGCGTGCATGGTGACGATCACCGCCGAGACGGTCTCGACGCCGCAGCTCCTGAGGAACATGGGATTGGTGGCATCGCCGAAGTAGACCGGCTTTCCGGCGTTGCGGCCGTCGACGACGTTGCCGGCGTCGCGGTCGACGGCGACATAGGTGATGCCGTGCTCCTCCAGCATGGCGGCGACGAGGGAGCCGACACGGCCGAAGCCGACGATCAGGGCGCGCGCCTCGAGGTTCTCCGGTGGGGTGGCGAGGAGGGCCGGATCGGGAGGGGCGCGGCGGTCGATCTCGCGCGACAGGCGGCGGCCGACGACGTCGAAGAAGGGGATCGCCGCCATGGAGAGCGACACCACGGCGATCACCCAGGTGGCGGTGGTGGCGTCGACGATCTTCAGCGACGCGGCGAGACCGACGACGATGAAGGCGAATTCGCCGCCGGCACCGATGAGCAGGCCGGTCTTGACGGCGTTGGACGGCGCGACGCCGAAGAGGCGGGCGCCGAGCGTCGTGACGGTGCCTTTGACCGCCACCAGGGCGAAGGCGCCGGCGAGGACGGAGAGCGGATGGGCGGCGACGAAGTCGAGATCGACACTCATGCCGACGGAGAAGAAGTAGACCCCGAGCAGCAGGCCCTTGAACGGTTCGATCGAGGTCTCGATGGCGCGGCGGTATTCGGTCTCGGCGAGGAGGAGGCCGGCGACGAAAGCGCCCAGCGCCATCGACATGCCGGCGAGGGACGCGGCGACGCCGGTGCCGATGGCGACGAAGAGGATGACCGCCATGAACAGCTCGGACGAGGACGTCTCGGCGACGACGCGGAAGAGCGGTCTGAGCAGCACCCGGCCGATGACGACGATGACCGCGACGGCGACGAGGCCCTGGAGCAGGGCCCAGCCGAGGCCGCCCCAGACACCGCGGGCGGCGGCGCCGGTGGAGCCGAGGGTCTCCACCATGAAGAGGATCGGGATCACCGCGAGATCCTGGAACAGCAGGATCGAGAAGGCGGTGCGGCCGGTGGTCGACGCGAGGCGCTTCTGCTCGGCGAGCACCTCGACGACGACGGCCGTCGACGACAGGGCGAGGCAGGCCGCGAGCACCAGCGCGGCGGCGGGCTTCTGGCCGAATTGGAGGGCGGCGGCGCCGATCAGCGCACCCGAGAGCAACACCTGGAGCGGACCGAGCCCGAACACCAGACGCCGCATGGCGACGAGGCGGGAGACCGACAGCTCGAGACCTATGACGAAGAGCAGGAAGACGACGCCGAGGTCGGCGATGCCGGCGAGTTCCTCGCGTTTGTCGACGGTGAACCAGTCGAGCCAGGGCACGGCGGTTTCGAACCGGGCGAGGCCGTGCGGTCCGAGCACCGCGCCGGCGAGGAGGAAGCCGAGCACCGAGCCGACCTTGAAGCGGTGCATCAACGGCACGACGACGCCGGCGGTGCCGAGCACCACCAACACGTCCTTCATCACCGCGATGTCGACCGCCGCGCCCGCCATGTCCGAATCCGTCCCGTTGCGTTCGGTTCACAGTGGACCATGTGTGCGGCGCGAGAAAGACCCGAGCGACGGACCGACCGGTTGCGATCAGGGTGTTATTTTGGTACAAAGGTACCATGAAGATCGAACGCATCCAAACCGGCATCCGGCTCGAGAGGCGTCTCGTCAAGGTCCTCAAGGGACTGGCGGAGGCGAAGGACATCGGTCTCGGCGACCTCGTCGAGGGCATCGTGCTCCACGCCTTCGAGGGCAAGGCGCCGTTCTCAGTGGAGACGCTCGAGGTGATCCGCAGATTGAAGGAGATCTACGGCCTCGACCTCACGGCGGCGGACGCCCACCGACTGGAGGAGGAGGGAACATGACCGCGACCCGTGTCGAGCGTCGCCACACGATCGAGATCGACCGTCCGATCGATCGGGTCTTTCCACTGTTCACGCCGAAGGGCGAGGAAGCCTGGGCGCCGGGATGGGCGCCGGAGTATCTCCATCCGGCGGATGGCGAGATCGCCGAGGGAATGGTCTTCCGGACCTTCCACGACGACGAGACGACGCTGTGGGGCTGCGTCCTGTGGCGGCCCGAGGCGCATCACGTGCGCTATGCGCGGGTGACGCCGACGTCGCGCTTCGGTTTCGTCGACGTCGTCTGCCGCGCCATCGGGGCGGAGCGGACCGAGGTCGCGGTCGGCTACGACCACACCGCGTTGACGGCGGCGGGCGAAGCCTACCTCGCCGACCTCGACGAGACGCGCTTCGCCGCGATGATCGGCGGCTGGCGCGTGGAAATCGAAGCATCCTTGGCGCGCGCCGCCTGATACCGAGCCCACGAAATTCGGACTCGTCCGAATTTCGTGGGTTGCGGCCTGACCGGCCGACGCCCGTTCGGGCTCGCCTTCGCGGATGAAGTTCCGAACAGGTCGGAACTTCATCCGCTCGGTATGAGGAGACCTGTGCGCGGATAGCCCTCGACGACCGTCTACTGACGTGATT
>NZ_DAIPZB010000046.1:0-37077 GCF_036782435.1 Pinisolibacter sp.
ACATTAAACGCATCAAATCAACATGATGGTCCAACCGCGCACAGGTCTCATAATGCGTCGCGGTGGTCCCCCGGCGGGTTCCCAGTCCTACGAAACGACGAAAGCCGCCTTGCGGCGGCTTCGTGACGTCGATGAATTCGAAGTGGCGAGTGGTACAGCTGGGTGGACTCGAACCACCGACCTTCGGAGCCACAATCCGACGCTCTAACCAACTGAGCTACAGCTGCACGGGTCTCGACGGCGTCCTGATAGGGGATGACGTTCGCCTTGGCAAGAGCGGAATGCACCCGCCGCGCACCCCGTTCGCTCCGCAACGGCCTCCGGCGCCGCGAACAGCCGGTTCGAGCCCGGCGCCGCGAACGCCGCCACGGACGATCCGATCCGGTTCGGTCGTGAGTTCCCGAGCCGGAGGAGGCCGACACGTCCCCCGCCGACCGGCGCGAGGCATCGAGGCGGGAAGGGCGATCCGCCCGGCTCCCGCACCGATCGAACGACGCCCGCCTTCCGGATCAGTTGCCGGGCTTCAGCGTCTCGAAGGTCTTGGCGATGGCGTCCTTGGCCGGCTTGGCGGCGTCGGTCGCGACCTTGCCGGCCACTTCCTGCAGTTCCTTGGCCTGCGCGCTGATCGCCTCGAACTGCTGGCGCATGAAGGCCGACTGCAGCTCGATCGCTTCGGCGAAGGTCTTCACCGCCAGCATGCTCTTGGCGAAGCCGTAGGCCGCGTCGGAATTGGCCTTGACCGCGTCGATCGACTTCTCGTTGAGCTCGACCAGACCGGCGCGCGCCGTCTCGTAGGTGTCCTCGATGGCGTCGGTCGCCTCTTCGGCCGCTTCCTTGAGCTTGGCGAAACTCTCCTTGGCCTGGGTCATCGCCTTCTCGGCGAAGTCGCGGAACACCGCCGGGATCTCGGCCTGGGTCGCCGCCGAGAAATCGACGTTCGGCATCTCGAACTTCGGCATCTCGAAGCCGGGGATCTCGAACTTGGGGAACTCGAAGGCGCCGGCCGCGACGGTCTCGGCCTTGGACGCCGCCTCGGCGACGGGCTCGGCCTTCGGAGCGGCCTTGACGGCGGGCTTGGCGGTGGTGGGCTTACGGGTCGGGGTCTTCGCCTGGGTCATGTGCCTCGGATCTCCTGGTCGATGTCGGCGTTCACGCAACGGCCCACGGGGTGGCGCCCGGGCGCGATCGAACCGCTCTCTTCACGCGCCGACGCCATCGGACGTCGCAAACGACCGACGGCGCTCACTCCACGAATATCTCATACCCGTGATGAAGATGAGAAATTCGCGTCTCTCGGACGGCCGGATGCGACAGCATCCTCGGCCGTTGGTGGGACGAAACGGAAGCAGCAGGGGAAGCCTTCCGTCCAGCTTCGACATTAACCGAATTTGTGCTGCGATGCAATAAAATATTGCATCGCACAATTCGCCGATCGGAAAGCCTCGCCCCCCCCCGTTCGGCCGAAACGAAACAGCCGAAACGCGCGACGGGCGGCCGCGTCCGAGACGCGCCGCCCGTCGAATTCGTCGGTCCCGAGGACGTTCCGTGGATCCGATCGACGAGACGGAGCGAAATCCGCCTCGATCGGACCACCGGCCTCAGCCCTTGGTCACCTTCTCGGTGATCGAGGAGACGGTCTTGGCCGCGGCGTCGCCGATCTGACGGACCTGCTCGCCGAAGGAGGCGGCCTGGGCCTTCAGATAGTCGCTCTGCAGCTTGAGGATCTCCTGCGGATCCTTGGCCTGGACCAGCTTCTGAGCGTGTTCGAACACCGAGGCGATGTTCTCTTCGGCCAGCGACAGGACCTTCTTGTTGAGGTCGAGCGCACCCGACTGGACGGTGGTCGAGGACGCCTCGACCTTGGACACGGCCTGATGGGTGGCGGCGAGGAAGTCGTCCACGGCCTTCTTGGCCTGTTCGACGCTCTTCTCGGCGAAGGTGCGGATCTGCTCGGGAATCTCGAAGGTCTTGTCGGCAGCCATCTTGCTCTCCATGGCCCGGCGTGGGTGGCCGGTCTCATCGCATCTCTGGGGTGGGTGAGCTCCGTTCACCCGTGACCGATTTCTCATTCGAACCCCGGCCACGGGATCTTCATAGCAGAAGCCATTGTGCACTGCAACATGAATTTCGCGATCGCGAAACGATCCGCTTCGCGGGCGCGTTTCCGGGATTAACCCTCGGCGACGATAGCGCCCACCGCGACCCCGACGCCAGTGGACCCCCCATCGTCATCGACTATATTAACGAAGTGTTGACGGCCCGGATCGGAACGGGACGATCCGCTTCTCCATGAGCTGTGGAGATCGGGGACCGTGGTTCGGGCGACGTCGACCGGCGCGCATCTTCCGCACATCTCACGGAGACGCACGCGCGAAGTGTGACGAGAAGGTTTGCGAGCGCGATGAGCGAGAAACTCAACTCGATCTGGCCGATCCTGGCGCGAGACGGCGTCGGCGATGCGATCGGCGACGCACGCCCGGCCTTCGTGGTCACACCCGACGGCCGGTTCCTGCATTTCGCCAACGCTGCCGGCGCCCGTTTCCTGAACCTCGCCCCGGCGCGCGCCCTCGAGGCGCGTCTGACGCTCGAACCCCGTCTCGCCGATCGTCTCGTCCGGTTCGCCGCGACCGCGCGGCAGGGCGACACCTCGCGCGAGCTGCTGCGCTTCTTCGACGGCCTCCGCTCGTCGCTCCTGTCGGTCGGCTTCCGCCGGCTCGCCGACGATGCCGTCTTCGTCACCGTCGACAACGCCCGCACCGATCCCGCCGACGCCGATCCCGCCGCCAGCCTCGAGGCGATCGCCGCGGAGGGCGGTCTCGTCGCCCTCTTCGATCGCGACGGCGAAGTGGCGGCGTCGCTCGGCGATCACGCCGCCCTCGACGGCGTTCAGGACGAGATCGAAGCGGCCCTCGACGCCGAGGACGGCGACCCGGTCTTCGACCACCGCGTCGAAGCCGCCGGCCGTGCCCATCGCCTGACCCTGGTGCGTCTCGGCGACGCCGAGCATCCCCGCCGTCTGCTGCGCGTCGGCCCGGCCGAAACGATCGCCGCCCCGGCTCCGACGGCCTCGACGGCACCGACCCCCGTATCGGTCCTCGAGGTTCCTGCCGCCGTCACGGCCCCGCCCCACCCCGAGACCGGACACGCGGACGCCGCAACCGTCGCAACCGCTGCAACCGCAGCCGCTGCCGTCGCGCCGGTGACGGACACCGCCACGACGGTCCGGCCGGAGATCCCCGAGGCCGTCGTGCCACCGGCCGCCTTCCACGGCGAAGAGGCGACCGAAGACCTCGCCGAAGCCATCGCCGCCGTAACCGGCACCCCGCCGACCGACACGGCGACACCCGCCACCGATGCGCCCTCCCCGGCCGCGACGGCACTGCTCGCCGAAATCGAAGCCGTCACACCACGGCCTTCGGCGCCGATCGAAGGCGCGACGGAAACCGTGGTCGCCGACGAAACGACACTCGCGGTCGAAACGTTCGCCCCGCCCGAAATCGTCGAAGCCGGCGAAACAACCCCTGTCGGCATCTCGGAGATCGAGGTCGGTGAGTTCACCGCAGCCGCCCCGGCGGAGGACGCGGCGGCCGAGACTTCCGAGGATACCGTCGCCGCGCCGCCGCCGGCCGGGTCCGTCTCCACCTTCCGCCGCAGTCCGATCGGACGGGCGGTGAAGTTCGTCTGGCAGATGGACGCGGAACGCCGCTTCACCCTCGTCTCCGACGAGTTCGCCACCGCCGTCGGCCCGCGCGCCGCCGCCATCGTCGGCCGGAGCTGGCGCGAGGTCGCCGACGACTTCGGCCTCGATGGCGACGGACGCGTCGCCACCGCCCTCGACCGGCGCGACACCTGGTCGGGACGCACCGTGCTGTGGCCGATCGAGGGCGAGGCGTTGCGCCTGCCGGTCGATCTCGCCGCGCTGCCGGCTTTCGATCGCGGCCACGTCTTCGCCGGCTATCGCGGCTTCGGCACCGTCCGCGGCGAGGAAGCGATCCCCGATCCGACCGCCACCGGCCTGCGCCTCGCCGCCGCCGTGGCAGCGGAGGCCCCGGCTCTCGCCGTGGCGACACCGCCGGCGACGCCCCTTGCACTCGCCGTACCACCGGCCGAATCGGGGATCGCCCCCGAGATCGAGACCGCCGACTTCGCCCCACCGTCCTACCCGGACGACAGCGAAGTGGCGCTGGTCGAGGCCACGCATCCCCACGTCGCGGAACCGGCGCCCGACGCGGGCGAAGCGGCTTTCGCCGGTGAGATCGACATCGATCGTCCCGTCCGAGCGATCATGCCGTCGGCGATGCCCGACGTCTGGTTCGACGACGAACTCGCCCTGGCGATGGCGACCCTGCCGGCCTGCAGCGAAGGCGGCTACGACGAGGACGTCGAAGCGCCGAGCCGACCGGTCGTCGAGGAACCGGCGACCGATACGGCGGAGCCGACGCCGATCACCGCCGCCACGGCCGAGGCCGCCGACGAGAGCCTCGAAGGCGCGACCCCGGCGACGGCGCTCCGCGACGGTGACACCTCCACGCAGGCGTCGCTCGACGCCGACGCGGCTGCGGCGGACCTGCTCGACGACGGCGCCTCCGAAGCCGAACCGCTCGCGACCGTGCCTCATGCGGCCGGGCCCGCCCCGAACGCGACCGCCGTGATCGAGGACGCTCCGGCCGCGCCGCTCGCCCCGCATGCCGAGGAGGCGCGTCTCGCCGCCGCAGCGCTCTTCGCCGCCGACGAAGGCGAGGGCGAAAGCGAAGCCGCGACGCCCGCCGCCGAACCCGTGACCTCGTCGCGGGAGTCGCGTCTGGCCCAGGCGCCCGCCACTCTGCGCGCCGCCGTCGCCGCGATCGAGGCCCGCGCCGCCGAACTCGAGTCGCACGGCGTCTCGGTCACCGACGGCGACCACGACGGGACGACCGCAGCCCACGTTGGTGACGCCGTCGCCGACGAGACGGCTCCCACGACCGAGACCGCCGCGACGCGCGACCTCGCCGCGCCCGAGCCGGATGCCGCGGCCGACGATGACCTCACCGTCGCGGAACGCGAGCCTGCGGGCGACGCGACGACGGCTCGCACCGACGAAGGTCCGTCGACACTCGCCGAGGACGACGCATCCGCGTCCCCGGCGCCGGACCATCCCGCGATCGCGACCGCCCCGGCGAAGGCCGTCGCCACGCCGGTCGGCGAGACCGCGACGCGGATCGTCGCCCTCGCCGCCACCACGCGTCCGCCGGTCGACGCCGCCAGCCTGTCGCAGCCCGAACGCGTCGCCTTCCGCCAGATCGCCGAAGCTCTCGGCGCGCGCATCGAAGGCGAGAACGTCGCCGCCCGCACCGCGCCCGTCGCATCGAAGCCGACCGGCACCGCAACCGAAGCTCCGCCGGTCCCGTCGCCCTCCGCGGCGAGCGAACCGGCATCTCCGCCGGCCGCGACGATCGGGGCGACGCCCGCGGCGATCGTCTCCCACGACACCCGTCTGCTCGACGGCCTGCCGGGCGCCGTCGCGGTAGTCAAGGACGACAACCTCGCCTACGGCAACGCCGCCTTCCTGCGCCTGCTCGGCTATCCCGATCTCGCCACCCTCGAAGCCGAGGGCGGGCTCGATTCGCTCTTCGCCGGCGAGCACGTCGCCCGCCGCTGGAAGGTCGGACCCGACGGCAGCCGCCCGGTCCCGGTCCTGACGCGCGACGGTCGCGTCGTCCCGGTCGACGCCCAGGTGGCGACCATACCTTGGGCCGGCGGCTCGGCCCTGATGCTGACCCTCGCCGAAGTCGAGGTCGCCGAGGAGACGGGCACCGTCGCCCCCCCGGCGACGGGCGAAGCCGCCGACCGGGAGATCGCGGCCCCGGCCGAAACCCTGCCGGCCGCGGCCGCCTCCCTTCTCGCCGAACCGACACCGCCCGAACCCGCCGTGAGCGCGCCGACCACCACCGAACCGGCGACGGCGATGCCCGGCACGATCGACGCCGCGGCGATGGCGCCGGCCGCGCTCGCCGATGTCGGTCTGCGCGAGCGCGTCGCCGAACTCGAGGCGATCATCGACACCGCCACGGACGGCGTGCTGATGCTCGACGCCGAGGGCACCATCCTCTCCGCCAACCATGCCGCGGAGGCGCTGTTCGGCACCGACCGCGCCGACATGATCGGCCGCTCGCTCACCGACCGTCTCGCCCCGGAGAGCCGCCGCTCGGCGATGGACTATCTCGACGGCCTCACCCGCAACGGCGTGGCGAGCGTGCTCAACGACGGCCGCGAGGTGATCGGCGTGGTCGAGCGCGGCGGGCTCATCCCGCTGTTCATGACCATCGGCCGCATCTCCGCCGATCCGTCGCGCAAGTACTGCGCCGTGCTGCGCGACATCACCCACTGGAAGAAGTCGGAAGAAGACCTCACCGCCGCCCGCCGCCGCGCCGAGGAGGCGAGCGTCCACAAGTCCGACTTCCTCGCCAAGATCAGCCACGAGATCCGCACGCCGCTCAACGCCATCATCGGCTTCTCCGAGGTGATGATGGACGAGCGCTTCGGACCGATCGGCAACGAGCGCTACAAGGACTACCTGCGCGACATCCACTCCTCCGGCTCGCACATCATGAGCCTGATCAACGACCTCCTCGACCTCTCCAAGGTCGAGGCGGGCAAGATGGATCTGCGCTTCGAGGCGGTGGCGCTCGGCGACATCATGGCCGAATGCGTGGCGATGATGCAGCCGCAGGCCAATCGCGAACGCATCATCATCCGCTCGTCGCTGCCCGCCGGCATCCCGCCGGTGGTCGCCGACCCGCGTTCGGTGCGTCAGGTGATGCTCAACCTCCTGTCCAACGCCATCAAATTCACCCCGTCGGGTGGACAGGTGATCGTCTCGACCACGCTCGAGGACTCCGGCGAAGTGGTGATGCGGGTGCGCGACACCGGCTACGGTATGACCGAGAAGGAATTGCAGACGGCGATGGAACCGTTCCGCCAGCTCCACACCACCCGCTCCCGCGGCGGCGGTACCGGCCTCGGCCTGCCGCTCACCAAGGCGCTGGTGGAGGCCAACCGCGCGGTGCTGCGGATCGACTCGACCGTCGGCCAGGGCACGCTCGTCACCGTCACCTTCCCGGTCACACGAGTGCTGGCGAGCTGATATCGACCGGAAGAGCATCACATACTCCAATTAATCAAAATTGGAGTATGTGATGCTCTCTTTTGATCGATTGTTGGAACTTCAGATTTGATTTTTCCATAGATGAGGCATTACGTTTCTGGAAAACCGCCTCGCCGAGCCGCTCGGCGTTCTTCCCCGTTCCAGCGACGGACCCGCCGCTCATGTTCAGCCTCGCCGATTTCCGCGCCGCCGCCGACATCATCGGCCGTCACATGGCCCCGACGCCGCAATACGCTTGGCCGCTGCTCGCCGACGAACTCGGCGTCGAAACCTGGGTCAAGCACGAGAACCACACGCCGACCGGCGCCTTCAAGCTGCGCGGCGGCTTGGTCTACGTGACCCGGCTCCGCCGCGACCGTCCCGAGGTCAAGGGCGTCGTCTCCGCCACCCGCGGCAATCACGGCCAGTCGATCGCCTTCGCCGCCCGCTCCGCCGGACTGCCCTGCACCATCGTCGTGCCGCACGGCAATTCCGCCGAGAAGAACGCCGCGATGCGGGCGCTCGGCGCCGACCTGATCGAAGCGGGCGCCGATTTCGAGGCCGCCAAAGCGGTCGCCGCCGATGTCGCCGCGACCCGAGGCTTCGAAATGGTGCCCTCCTTCCACCCCGACCTCGTCCTCGGCGTCGGCACCTACGGCATCGAACTGCTCTCCGCCGTGCCCGATCTCGACGTCGTCTTCTGTCCGATCGGCATGGGCTCCGGCATCTGCGGTCTCGTCCACGCCAAGGCTGCGCTCGGCCATCGGGTGTCGATCGTCGGCGTCGTCTCCGACACCGCCCCCGGCTATCGCCTGTCGATGGAAGCCGGCCGGCCGATCGCCACCGACGCACCCGCCTCCACCTTCGCCGACGGCATGGCGGTGCGCGCGCCATCGGCCGAGGCGCTCGAGGTGATGAAGGCCGGCGTGTCGAGGATCGTCGAGGTCGACGACGATTCCATCGCCGACGCCGCCCGTCGCCTGTTCTCCACCACCCACAATCTCGCCGAAGGCGCCGGCGCCGCCGCCCTCGCCGCCCTCACCGCCGAACGGCAGCGCTGGCACGGCGCCAAGGCCGCGGTGATCCTGTCGGGCGGCAACATCGACCGCGCCTGGTTCCGCACCGTCCTCGACGGCGGCACGCCGCATCCGGCCGCCGCCTGAGACCATCGGCCATCGAAAACGACCGATGGTATTCCCGGCGCGAATTTCTCCTGCCTCTGACGCAAACGAGAAATTCGCGTGTCTTCGAGAGCCGGGCGCGTGAGCGCCGTCGGCCTTTGGTATGACCCGGCGACCCGGAACGGTTGCGACCCGATGGGAACATCCTCGTGGCCGCCGGCGGCCGCGGGAGGCCCACGGAGCGCATGATGCATGCATGCTCTCCATCGCTCGCGGACGGATGCCTCCCGCTCCGGTCCGGACCGTGACGGCGCCGGCCGGCGGTCGATCGCCGTCGTCCACCGCCACCACCGCGAAAGCCGTTGCGTCCACCCCGCGGCGGCGCTAACCACCTCTCATGGCTCGTTTCGCCCCCACAGCCGCACCGAAGCGCCTCCGACGTTCGGCTCTCGTGATCCTCGCCCTCGTCCTCGCCGTCTTCGGCGCCATGACGATCCGGGCGACGATCACCGTCGACACCGCCCGCGCCGAGGTCGAGGAGAGCCTGAGCGCGCTCGCCGGGGTTCCGCTGCATCTCGGCGGCGTCGCCACCGCGCGCCTCCTACCCTGGCCGAGCGTCCGCTTCGACGACGTCTCCCTCCGGCGCCGGGGCGACGGTCGCGCCGTCGCCACCATGGCCTCCCTCGACGTCTCCCTCGACGTCGCCGCGCTGCTGCTCGGCCGACTGCGCGCGGAAGACCTGCGCCTCACCCATCCCGACGTCCATCTCGATCTCGGTGACACGCGGCCGACGATCCCGGCCGTCGTCACCGCGATCGCCGAATGGAAGCCGATCTCGGTGACGGTGGAGAAGGGCCGCTTCGCCCTGACGACGACCGCCGGCGAGGAGGTACTCGACACCGTCGACGCGCGCCTGTCCTGGCCGCGCCCCTCGGCCAATCTGCAATTGCGGGCGGGCTTCCGCTGGCGCGGGGAATCCCTCGGCTTCGACCTCGACAGCCCGTCGCCGGTCCGCCTGCTCGCCGGCGAGACCGGTGCCGCGTCGCTGCGGCTCACCTCCGCACCGCTGCGCCTCGCCTTCTCCGGCACCGGAGGACTGACCTCCCCCGTCCGCTTCGAAGGCACCGGCGACGTCGAGATCGTCGATGCGGTACGCTTCGCCCGCTGGACCGGTCTGCCGCGAACCCGCGATCTTCTCGCCGGGCGCTTCCGCCTCGACGGCCGCCTGACCACCGACTCGCGCGGCGCCACCATGCCGGACGCCCGCCTCGACGTCGCCGGCAACAAGGCCGAGGGCGCGCTCACCCTGCGCTGGGATGCGGCGCGTCCGCGCCTTTCGGGCACCGTCGCTTTCGCCGCCCTCGATTTCACCTCCGGACGACGGCGTCCCTTCGGCGCCGGATGGCCCGATTTCCCCTTCGATCGCGACGTCCGGTCCCTCGACCTCGACCTGCGCCTCTCGACCCCGAGCGTGAAACTGCCGGGCACGACCCTGACGCGGGTCGCCGCCGCGCTCCACGTCTCCGAGGGACGGCTGCGCGCCGAGATCGGCAATGCCGAACTCTTCGGCAAGCCCGTCTCCGCGACGCTGCGCGGCACATTGGGCGGCGGCGGTCTCGAAGCGCAGATCCGAGCCGGTGGCGAAGAACTGCCGCTCGCCGACATCGCCAAGCTCTTCACCGTCCCCGGCGTCGAAGCCGGGAAGGCCTCCGTCAACTTCGACGGAGAGACCCGCTGCCTCACCCTCGGCGCCTGCTTCGCCGCGACCTCCGGTCACGTCCGCATCGACACCCGCGCCACCAAGGTGACGGGCACCTCGCCCTTCGCCGACATGTCGCGCTTCCGTCCGATCGTGCCGCAGGCGAACGGCACGACCGTCACCACCGCCTGGGAAGCCGTCGCCGTCGACATGCGTCTGGCCGGCGCGCGCGCCACCGTCGATCGCGTCGAGATCCTCGGTCAGGACGCCCGCTTCCTCTTCACCGGGAAAGGCGATCTGGCGAGCGGCGCGGTCGACCTCACCGGTCACGCCTATTTCCCGGCCTTCCGCCCCGACCCCGCCCGCACCGGCACCAACGAGGTGGCGGTACCGCTGCGCATCGGCGGCACCCTGCGGCGGCTCGAGATCGCCGCTCCCGACGCCGCCCCGCCTCCCGAGCCGCAGCCGCTTCCGACCCCCGCCGCGCCCTGAAGTCCGACGGTGTCGGCGCGCCGTGCGCCCGCACCGGCCGTCGAGCGGCACCGAACGCATCTCCACAGCGATGCGGTGGCGACAAGGGTCTTCAGGCGACGATCGCGTAGATCTTGCGCACCGGCTCGATCGTTTCCCACACGCCGCGGAAGCCGCGCGGGATCGCGAAGGCGTCGCCGACGCCGAACTCGCGGGGCGCGCCCCCGTCCTCGGTGAGCCGCACCCGGCCGGCGAGGATCACGCAGAGCTCGTCCTCGTCGTAGGCGACGCGCCAGGCGCCGACCTCCGACTGCCACACCCCGGTGAAGAATCCCGCGTCCGCGTTCTCGTAGCCCGGCCGGAGGCCGGTCGACGGATCGCCGGAGACGAGCTTCTCCGGCGCGATCTTCTCGTCGAGATCGGCGATCGGCGCGAGCGACAGGGCGACGACGTCGGGCATGGAACCTCCACGAGGCGACATTGGTGGAACCGGGCGGTCACCCGCCCGCGGCGAAAGCGGCGCGTTCGGCCTTCTCGCGTTCCGCTTCCTGGCGTTTGGTGAGGATCGAGGCGGCGATCACCGCGATCGAGACGACCGCGATCATCAACGTGCACACCGCGTTGATCTCCGGCTTCACCCCGAGGCGGACGTCCGAATAGATCTTCATCGGCAGGGTCGTTGCCCCCGGCCCGGTGGCGAAGGAGGCGATGACCAGATCGTCGAGCGACAGCGTGAAGGCGAGCATCCACCCCGACACCACCGCCGGCCAGATGATCGGCAGGGTGATGCGGAAGAAGGTCCCGACAGGCCGGCAGCCGAGATCCATCGCCGCCTCCTCGAGGCTCTTGTCGAAGCCGACGAGCCGCGACTGCACCACCACCGCGACGAAACACATGGTGAAGGTGATGTGCGAGAGGGTGATGGTCCAGAAACCGCGATCGAAGTCGACCGCCACGAAGAGCAGCAGCAGCGACAGACCGGTGATCACCTCCGGCATCACCAGCGGCGCATAGACCATGCCGGAGAACAGGAGCCGCCCGCGGAACCGCCCGAACCGGGTGAGCGCGATCGCCGCCATCGTGCCCAGCACCGTTGCCACGCTCGCCGACAGCATCCCGACCTTCAGCGTCACCCAGGCGGCGTCGAGCAGTTGTTCGTTGTCGAACACTTCGCCGTACCAGCGTGTCGACCAGCCGCCCCAAACCGCGACCGAGCGCCCGGCGTTGAACGAGTAGATCACCAGGATGACGATCGGCAGGTAGAGGAAGGAGAAGCCGAGCGCCAAAGACGTGGCGTTGAACCAGGTGAACCGTTTCATCGCTCGGCCTCCTGAGCCTTCGCCTGGGCGTTCTGGAAGACGACGATCGGCACCACCAGCAGCATCAGCAGCGTGATCGCGACGGCGGAGGCCGCCGGCCAATCGCGGTTGTTGAAGAACTCCTCCCACAGCGTCTTGCCGATCATCACCGTGTCGGACCCGCCGAGCAGGTCGGGGATGACGAACTCGCCGACCGCCGGAATGAAGACCAGGAACGATCCGGCGATGACGCCGGGGACCGACAGCGGGAAAGTCACCCGCCAGAACGCCTGCAGCGGCGTACAGCCGAGATCCTGCGCCGCCTCGATCAGCGTGTCGTCGAGCTTCTCGAGGCTCGAATAGAGCGGCAGCACCATGAAGGGCAGGTAGGAATAGATGATGCCGATGTAGACCGCCCGCGTCGTCGCCAGGAAGGTGATCGGCTCGTCGACGAGACCGAGCGACACCAGCACCCAGTTGAGCAGCCCCTCCTCCGACAGGATGCCGATCCAGGCGTAGACGCGGATCAGGAACGACGTCCAGAACGGTAGGATCACCATCATCAACAGCGTCGGCCGCCACGCCTTCGGCGCCCGCGCCATGCCGTAGGCGAGCGGGTAGGCGACGAACAGCATCAGGACGGTCGAAGAGAGCGCGATCCACACGCTGGAGAGATAGCTCTCGACGTAGATGCTCTCGGAGATCAGCCGCCCGTAGTTCATGGCGGTGAAGTCACCGATCTTGGTCCACACCTCGGCGAGCGAGGCGAACACCGGCTCGTAGGGCGGCGCCGCGATGATGCTCGTCGACAGCGAGATCTTCGCCACGATCAGGAACGGCACCAGGAACAGCACCACCATCCACAGATAGGGGATGCCGATCACCACCCATCTGCCCCATCGTCCGCCGCCGGTCATCGCCGATCCCTCCCTCACGACGTGAGCACGACGCCCGAGGACCGCGACCAGAAGAGCCAGACCCGGTCCTCCCAGCCGATCGGCCGCTCGACGGTGCGATCGACGTTGGCGACGGTGGCGCGGATGGTGGCGCCGCTGTCGAGTTTGACGTGATAGACCGAGACGTCGCCGATGTAGGCGATGTCCCAGACCGTGCCGGCGACGGCGTTGTGCGACACGTCGGCCGGCGCCTCGTGGGCGATGCGCACCTTCTCCGGCCGGACCGCCAGCCACACCGTCGCGCCGACCGTGGTGGCGATCGCATCGTCGACCACGAGCGGCACCGCCGGCGAGGTCCCCTCGATGCGGATGGTCCCGCCCTCGATACCCGAGACCCGCCCCTCGATCAGGTTGATGTCGCCGATGAAGTCGGCGACGTAGCGCGAGTTCGGCTGCTCGTAGATCTCGGAGGGACCGGCGACCTGGATGAGCTTGCCGTGATCCATCACCGCGATGCGGTCGGCGACCGTCATCGCCTCCTCCTGATCGTGGGTGACGATCAGGAAGGTCATGCCGAGCTGCTGCTGCAGGTCCATCAGTTCGAACTGGGTCTCCTCGCGCAGCTTCTTGTCGAGCGCCCCGAGCGGTTCGTCGAGCAGCAGCACCTTCGGCCGCTTGGCCAGCGACCGGGCGAGCGCCACGCGCTGGCGCTGACCGCCGGAGAGCTGATGCGGCTTGCGCTTGGCGAACTTCTCGAGCTTGGTCAGCTTGAGCATCTCGGCCACCCGGACCTCGATGTCCGCCTTCGGCATCTTGTCCATGACCAGCCCGAAGCCGATGTTCTTCTCCACCGACATGTGCGGGAAGAGAGCGTAGGACTGGAACATCATGTTGACCGGCCGCTCGTAGGGCTGTTTGCCCGCGAGATCCGTGCCGGCGAGCAGGATCGCCCCCTCGCTCGGATGCTCGAAGCCGGCGAGCATCCGCATCAGCGTGGTCTTGCCGCAACCCGACGGACCGAGCAGCGCGAAGAACTCCCGCTCGTAGATGCCGAGGGAGACGTCGTCGACCGCGGTGAAGTCACCGAAGCGCTTGACCACGTTTCGGAATTCGATCAAGGGCTTCGCCGCCGGATCGTTCCACGGCGCGAATTTGCGTCGGACCGGACCGAGTGTCTTCGCCATGCCCTACCCTCGCGGTTTCGCTGAAACACCGTCCCCACGCGGGACTTGCTCTCGGTGCGCGATGGTTCGAGACGGACCTTCGGCCCTCCTCACCATGAGGCGCAAGCGGACTGCCGAGCCGATTTCGAACGCCTCGTGGTGAGGAGCGCTCGGGAACGAGCGCGTCTCGAACCATCGCGCAAGACCGTGTGGCCGGGCCCGCCCCGAGGAGCGGGCCCGCCGCCCTCACTTGCGCTTCATCTCGCGCCACACCCGGGTCAGGTCGCGCTGCGACTTCTGGTCGAAGGGCGAGATGACGTAGAGCTTCTTCATCGTCTCTTCCGACGGATAGATGCTCCGATCGTCGAGGATCGCCTTGTCGACGAACTTCTGGGCCTCCAGGTTGCCGCTCGGGTACTGGATGAAGTTCGACGCCTTGGCGATCACTTCCGGCTTCATCATGTAGTTGATGAAGGTGTAGGCTTCTTCGACGTGCTCGGCATCCTTCGGGATGACGAAGTTGTCGAAGAACATGTAGGCGCCTTCCTTCGGAATGATGTAGCCGATCTCGACCTTCTTCTTCGGGTCGGTGACCGTCTTGTTCTTCTCCTCGGCGCGGCTGGCAGCCTGCTTGATGTCGCCGGACCAGCCGATCACCATGCAGACGTCGCCGTTGGCGAGCGCATTGATGTACTCGGAAGAGTGGAACTTGCGGATCGCCGGGCGAATCTTCTTGAAGTGCGCCGCCGCTTTCTCCAGGTCTTCCTTCTTCTTGCTGTCCGGATCGAGGCCGAGGTAGTTCATCACCGCCGGGACGATCTCGTCGGGCGCGTCGAGCATCATGACGCCGCAGCTCTTCAGCTTCAGCACGTACTTCGGATCGAGCGCCAGCTTCCAGCTGTCGAGCGGTGCGTCGGGAACCAGTTCCTTGATCTTGGCGACGTTGTAGCCGATACCGGTGGTGCCCCACATGTAGTTGACGGCGTATTTGTTACCGGGATCGTACTTGGCGAGGATGTCGGTGACCACCGGCCACATGTACTTGAGGTTCGGCAACTTCGACTTGTCGAGGGAGGTGAAGACACCGGTCTGGATCTGCCGGCCGAGGAAGTTGCCCGACGGCACCACCACGTCGTAGCCGGTCTTGCCGGCGAGCAGCTTGGTCTCGAGCAACTCGTTGGAGTCGAAGACGTCGTACTTGACCTTGATCCCGGTCTCCTTGGTGAAGTCCTCGAGGATCGCCGGATCGATGTAGTCCGACCAGTTGTAGACGTTGACGACCTTCTCCTGCGCCTGCACACCGGTGACACCCGTGAGCGCGATCACGGCAGCCGAGGCGATGAGATGCTTCTTCATGATCAATCCTCTCCCTCTGGGTCGCCCGCCTGTCGCACGCGGGAGCCCGGACCGAAACTAACTCCGAATTCCACTTCCCGTCAGCCCGAAGCGCGGGCACCCGCGCTCAAAGAGAAAGCGCCGGCGAACCGGCGCTCCCTCTAGAGATAGGTCATGCGTTCGAGCGGCGTGATCTCGGCCTCGAACGCCGCGACTTCCGCCTTTTTCAGATGGGCGAAGAGGCTGCGGTATTCGACGCCCATGGCTCGTCGGATGAATTCGGATCGCTCGAACAGCCTGACCGCGTCGTCCATCGCGTCGGGCAGGCGCTGCGCCGGCTCCTCGTAGGCATTGCGGATGATCGGCGCCGGCGGCGCGATCTCGCGTTCGAGCCCCTCCATCATGCCCGCCAGAATGGCGGCGAGCACCAAGTAGGGATTGGCGTCGGCACCGGCGATGCGGTGTTCGAGCCGTCGCGCCTCCGCCGGGCTCGCCGGCACGCGCACCCCGACCGAGCGATTGTTGTAGCCCCACGACGCCGTGGTCGGGGCGTAGGACCCCGGCTGCATGCGCCGATAGCCGTTCCAGGTCGGCACGAACAGCAGCGTCGCAGCGTTCATCGTGTCGATGAGACCGCCGATACAGTGCTTCAGCCTGGTCTCGCCCGAGGTCGGATCGGAGAAGATGTTGCGTCCCTTGCCGTCGAGCAGCGACACGTGGACGTGCAGCCCGTTGCCGGCGACGTCGATGAACGGCTTGGCCATGAACGAGGCCTTGAGCCCGTGCTTGCGCGCCACCTCGGTGACCAGACGGCGCAGCATCACCCCGTCGTCGGCCGCCGCCATGGCGTCGGCGCGGTGCTTGAGATTGACCTCGAACTGGCCGGGCGCGGCCTCCGACACCATCGTGTCGACCGGCAGCCCCTGCTTCTTGCCGTAGTCCCAGATGTCGGCGAACACCGCACGGTATTCGGCGAGATCCTCGAGCGCGTACATGTTCTGCGGGCTCGGCCCGGAAGTGGCGCGATAGACCGGCGACGGCATGCCGTTGGGCATCGGCGGCGCCTTCGGGTCGAGCAGGTAGAACTCGAGCTCGATGGCGCAGCACGGCGTCAGCCCGGCCGCCTTCATGCGGTCGACGACCTTGGCGAGGCACACCCGCGGATCGCCGTCGAAGGGTTCGCCGCGCTCGGTGTGCATCGTCAGGATCACCTGCGCCGTCGGCCGCTCGGCCCACGGCACGATCCGCAAGCTGCCCGGCACCGCCCGGCAGAAACCGTCGCGATCGCCGGTCTCCACGTGCAGACCGGTCTCCATCACCTCGCGCCCCCAGACGTCGAGGCCGTACATCGAGACGGGGAAATTGATGCCGTCGGAGAAGGCCTTCTTCAGGCTCTCCACCGGCGCCCACTTGCCGCGCAGCACGCCGTTCGAATCGGTGATGAGATATTCGACCGCCTCGATGTCCGGGTGGGCGGCGAGGAAGCGCTCGAGCTCGCTCGACGCCTGCGTCTCCTGAACCGCCTCGGAACCATCGCTCACGATCGTCACTCCACCACGTCGAGCCGTCCCGGCACACCGTCCGCGACGGGCGCCCACCCGCCGGCGACCACCACGGCACCATTGGCCGAGTTGCCGAGTTGCAAGTCGGCGAAATTGTGATCACATTGATCCGAAGCTGTCAATCGCGCGCCGCCGGCCGTCCGCCCGACCCGCGCACCGGACCGCATGTCACCGTGGCGTGGCGACCGGGTGGGTCCGAAGGAGTGAACGATGAAACGCGGCATCGATCAACCTCCCCCTCTCGGTGGCGTGGGTCCACCCGACGACGAGACCGCCGTCGACGGACCACTCCACGACCGAGTCTACCGTCAGCTCCGTCACGCCCTGGTGACGGGACGTATCGTCCCCGGCCGCGCCGTGACGCTGCGCGGCCTCGCCCAACAGCTCGGCGTCTCGCCCATGCCGGTGCGCGAAGCGATCCGCCGCGTCTCGGCCGAAGGCGGTCTGGTGGTCGGCGCCAACCGTCGCGTCTGGGTGCCGGCGATGGACGGCGAGCGTTACGACGAACTGATCCGCGCCCGCACTCTCCTGGAGCCGGAAGCGGCCGTCCGCGCCCTGCCCCACATCGATCGCGAGCGGCTCGACCGGCTGCGCGACATCGACGATTCCATCGACGTCGCGCTCGAACGCGGCGATGTCGAAGCCTACATGGCCGGCAATCACCGTTTCCATTTCGAGATCTACGCCGCCAATCCGTCGCGGGTGCTGGTGCCGCTGATCGAGAGCCTGTGGCTGCAGTTCGGCCCCTTCATGCGCTCGGTCTACGGCCGGCTCGGCACCGCCGCGCTGGTCGACCACCACGTCGTCGCGCTCGACGCCATCATCGCCCGCGACGCCGAAGCGCTCGCCGCCGCGATCCGCGCCGACATCCTCGAGGGCATGGAACTGATCGCCTCCACGGTGCTCGCGGCCGGCCCCGTCGGCGACGAGGAGGTCGACCGCCGCCGCGCCTGAGCCGACCGCGCGCCGTCACGCCCCCGGTTGACGGACGTCACCGGCTCCAGCAGAATGTGATCACATTTCATGCGAGGTGGCCAATGGCCAAGAAGAAGAAGAGTTCCGGTTCGCCGGCCGATCTGCGTGGCGTCGCCGATGCGGCGGCCGCCGCCGACTGGCTCGACGATCGCGGCCTCGAGGACATCGAGTGCATCGTTCCCGACATGTCGGGGGTGGCGCGCGGCAAGATGATGCCGGTGGCCAAGTTCGTCGATGCGCCGATCATGTCGATTCCCGGCTCGATCTTCACCCAGACGATCACCGGCGACTACCCGACCGAGGACGACGAGTTCCAGATCGATGCCGCCGACAGCGACATCAAGCTGGTGCCCGACTATTCGACCCTCGCCGTCGTCCCCTGGGCCTCGGACCCGACCGCCCAGATCATCCACGACGCCTATCATCAGGACGGCCGGCCGGTGGAGATCGCGCCGCGCCAGCTCTTGCGCCGCATCGTCGCCCTCTACGAGAAGAAGGGCTGGAAGCCGATCGTCGCGCCCGAGCTCGAGTTCTATCTGGTCGAACGCAACCAGGACCCCGACTATCCGCTGAAGCCGCCGGTCGGCCGTTCGGGACGCCCGGAGAGCGGTCGCCAGTCCTACTCGATCGCCGCGGTCAACGAGTTCGACGATCTCTTCGACGACATCTACGACTTCTCCGAGACCCAGGGGCTGGAGATCGACACCCTCATCCACGAAGAGGGCGTCGCGCAGATGGAGATCAACCTCCGCCACGGCGATCCCCTGGCGCTGGCCGATCAGGTGTTCCTGTTCAAGCGCACCATCCGCGAGGCCGCGGTGCGCCACGACATGTACGCCACCTTCATGGCCAAGCCGATCGCCGGCGAGCCGGGTTCGGCCATGCACATCCACCAGTCGGTGGTCGACCTCGAGACCGGCGAGAACATCTTCTCCAACGGCGACGGCGGACCGACGCCCGAGTTCTTCCACTTCATCGGCGGGCAGCAGAAGTTCCTGCCCAATGTGATGTGCATCCTCGCCCCATACGTGAACTCCTACCGCCGGCTGATGCGCATGTCGGCGGCGCCGGTCAACGTCCATTGGGGCTACGACAACCGCACCGTGGGCTTGCGCATACCCAATTCCTCGCCCGCCGCCCGCCGCGTCGAGAACCGGGTGCCGTCCTCCGACGCCAACCCCTATCTCGCCATGGCCGCGTCGCTGGCCTGCGGTTACATCGGCATGACCCAGGGCATCAACCCGGGCAACCCGGTCGAAGGCTCGGCCTACGACCTCGACTTCGGCCTGCCGCGCGGCCTGCTCGAAGCGGTCGCCCTGTTCGAGGAATCGGAAGAACTCGGCGAGATCTTCGGCCCCTCCTTCTCCGCCACCTACCGGGCGATCAAGAGGGCCGAATTCGAAACCTTCATGCGGGTGATCTCGCCCTGGGAGCGCGAGTTCCTGCTCTTGAACGTGTGAGGCCGACGGCCACGAACGCCCGAGAGGAACGAGACCCCGAACCCGCTCTCCGCCGTCATCCCCGGCGAGGGAGCGTCAGCGACCGAGGGAAGGGGATCCAGGCGGCGCCGACCGGAACCCGCGACACCGCCTGGATCCCCCTCCCCTCCGCACCCTCCGGGTGCTCCGGCCGGGGATGACGGCCGAAAGCAGACCGAACCCACCGCCGGGTCGACCGATCCGGCGAACGAGTTCTTGCGCCCGAACGGGCGAACCGACGAGCCCGGGAGACCGACCCCACGATGCGCCCCTCCAACCTCTACCCGACCGCCGAACTGCGCGCCCTCGACGCCGACCACTACCTACACCCCTTCACCGACTTCCACGCGCTCGCGGCGGAAGGAAGTCGCGTCATGGTGCGCGGCGACGGCGTCTGGCTGACCGACTCGGACGGCAAGCGCTATCTCGACGGCATGGCCGGGCTGTGGTGCACCAACGTCGGCCACGGCCGTCGCGAGATCGCCGACGCCGTCCACGAGCAGATGCTGGAGCTCGCCTACTACAACTCCTTCTTCAAGACCTCGAACGCCCCGGCCATCCGCCTCGCCGACAAGCTCGCCCAGATCGCGCCGGCGCACGTGAACAAGGTGTTCTTCTGCGGCTCGGGCTCCGAGGCCAACGACACCGTCTTCCGCATGGCGCGCTGGTACTGGGCGCTGCGGGGCAAGCCCGAGAAGAAGATCTTCATCTCCCGCCGCAACGCCTATCACGGCTCGACCATCGTCGGCGCCTCGTTCGGCGGCATGACGCCGATGCACGCCCAAGGCGATCTGCCGATCCCCGGCGTCACCCACATCGCCCAGCCCTACTGGTTCGGCGAAGGCGGTGACATGAGCCCCGACGAATTCGGCGTCTGGGCCGCGTGCGAGCTGGAGCGCGAGATCGATCGGCTCGGTGAAGACAACGTCGCCGCCTTCGTCGCCGAACCGATCCAGGGGGCGGGCGGCGTCATCATCCCGCCGGAGACCTATTGGCCGGAGATCCGTCGCATCTGCTCCGAGCGCGGCATCCTCCTCGTCGTCGACGAAGTCATCTGCGGCTTCGGCCGCACCGGCGAGTGGTTCGGCTCCCAGACCTACGGCGTCGAGGCCGATCTCATGCCGATCGCCAAGGGGCTGACCTCCGGCTACCTGCCGATGGGCGGCGTACTGGTCTCCGACCGCGTCGCTGCGGTGATCACCGCCGAAGGCGCCGAGTTCAACCACGGCTTCACCTATTCCGGCCACCCGACCTGCGCCGCCGCGGCACTGGCGAACCTCGCCATCATCGAGCGCGAGGGCCTCGTCGCCCGCGTCCGCGACGACATCGGCCCCTATCTGAAGGAGCGCTGGCTGCGCCTCGGCGACCATCCGCTCGTCGGCGAGGCGCGTATGAAGGGCATGGTCGGCGCCCTCGAACTGGTGCCGTCGAAGCCGTCGCGCACCGAGAAGTTCGCCGACGTCGGCAAGGTCGGCACCATCGCCCGCGACATCTCCTTCGGCAACGGCCTCGTCATGCGCGCCGTCCGCGACAGCCTGATCCTGTCGCCGCCGCTGACCCTCACCCACCTCGAGGCCGACGAACTCGTCCGCCTCGCCGAGAAGACCCTGAACGACACCTGGATGGTGTTGAAGAAGGAGGGCCTGGTGAAGGGCTGACGACCTTCGCCCGACGCCTGCATCGAGGCGATGCCACTCGCGGCATCCACCCATCACGGCGACGCTCCCCGCGCCGCCGTGGCTCCCGAATGGACACCGGAGACGAGGGCGCCGCGCCCGAGCGGCGCCGTTTCGCCGCCGCAACCGAAGGGATCGCGCCCCATGCACCCGACCGCTCTCCCCCACGCGCCCTCCTATTACGCCGCGACCGCACATCCCGCGCCGCCGCGGCCGGCACTCACCGGCGACACCTCCGCCGACGTCTGCGTCATCGGCGCCGGCTATACCGGGCTCTCGACCGCGCTGCATCTGGCGAAGAAGGGTCGCTCGGTCGTGGTGCTCGAGGCCAACCGCGTCGGCTGGGGCGCTTCCGGCCGCAACGGCGGCCAGCTCCATTCCGGCCAGCGCCGCGACCAGGAGACGCTGGAGAAGTGGTACGGCGAAGCGCGCGCCCGCGTTCTCTTCGACCTCGCCGAAGAGGCCAAGCGCACCGTCAAGGAGCTGATCGCCACCCACGCCATCGACTGCGACTGGCGCGACGGCCTCATCCACGCCGTCCACAAGAAGGCCTGGCTCTCGGACGCCGAGGCCGAGGTCGAGCACCTCGTCTCACGCTACGGCTATCCCGGCACCTCGCTCCTCGACGCGGCGCAACTCTCCGCCGCCATCGGCACCGACGTCTATCACGGCGGCTGGCGCGACGGCACCGCCGGCCATCTCCACCCGCTCAACTACGCCCTCGGCCTCGCCCGCGCCGCGGAAGAGGCCGGCGTCCGCATCCACGAGGCCTCGCGCGTCACCGAGATCTCGCCGCCGCGCGGCGGCGCCACCCGGGTCGCTACCATGACCGGCGCGGTGACGGCGCCCGACGTCGTCGTCGCCGCCAACGGCTATCTCGACGGGCTCGACCGCGAGATCGATTCCCGCGTCATGCCGATCCGCAACTACGTGGCGGCGACCGCACCGCTGGGTGATCTCGCCGAACGCCTGATCCCCGGTCGCGAGGCGGTCGCCGACAGCCGCTTCGTCGTCCACTACTGGCGCCTCTCCGCCGACGGCCGGCTGATCTTCGGCGGCGGCGAGACCTACGGCCGCAGCGACCCGAAGGACGTCGCCGGCTTCGTCCGCTCTCACATGGCGAAGATCTATCCCGGCCTCGCCGACGTCCCGATCGACTTCGCCTGGGGCGGCACCCTGGCGGTGACCATGAATCGCATGCCGTTCTTCCGCCGCCTGCGCCCCGGCCTCTACACCGCCGCCGGCTATTCCGGCCACGGCGTCGCCATCGCCAGCTTCGCCGGCAAGCTCCTCGCCGAAGCGATCGACGGCGACACGGCGCGCTTCGACGTCATGAGCGCCATCCCCGCACCGCGCTTCCCCGGCGGCCCTCTCTTCCGCACCCCGACCCTGATCCTCGCCATGAGCTGGTTCGCCCTGCGCGATCGGTTGTGAGCCGGCGGCGGAGAACGGGAGTACATTCGGCCGACGAGACGACCCTCCGTGATCTTCGCGATTGCCGGACGGCGCGCGCGGCCCCATCTTCGAGGAACGACGGATCCGCCGCGGCTCGCCGGCACGATCCGGAGCGTCGCCGCGCCGCCCGCCGCGCCGCCGGCCACGCCGAGACGATGATCGTGAGCGCCGGAGATCGCCGATGGCCCCCTCGTCCCGCGATGCGCTTCCCTCGCCGACCGCCCTCCAACCCCCGTCCGGAGGCAGGTTCATGCGGTTTTTGAAAACCCTCGTCGTCGCGGTCGCCATCCTCTTCGGCGTCGGCCTGTTCTTCGGCGGCTTCTACACCGTGGCGCCGGGCGAACGCGGTGTGCTGATCCGCCTCGGCTCGATCGTTCGCGTCTCCGAGCCCGGCCTCCACTTCAAGATCCCCTACGTCGACCGCGTCCAACCGGTCTCGGTGCAGACCCACGTCATGCGCTTCGAGAAGGTGGAGAGCTACTCCAAGGACCAGCAGCCGGCCGACGTCCGCATCTCCGTCAACTACGAGATCCCGCCCTCGGTGGTCGCCGAGGTGGTCACCGAATTCGGCGACGAGCATCAGATGGTCGATCGCCTGATCGCGCCGCGCGTCCATTCCGAATTCAAGATCGTCTTCGGCCAGTTCACCGCCGTCACCGCCATCCAGGAGCGCGGCCGGCTCTCGGCCGAGGCCGCCGCCGCCCTGCAGCACGCCGTCCAGGGACCGGTGCGCATCGTCGCTCTGCAGATCGAGAACATCGACTTCTCCGACGTCTACGAAAAGTCGATCGAACAGCGCATGCTGGCCGAGGTCGAGGTGCAGAAGCTGCGCCAGAACGCCGAGCGCGAGAAGGTCCAGGCCGAGATCACCGTGACGGTCGCCCGCGCCAACGCCGACGCGGTGCGTCAGCGGGCGCTGGCCGACGCCGAAGCGATCAAGGTCAAGGGCGAGGCGGAAGCCGCCGCCATCCGCGCCCGCGGCACGGCGTTGAAGGAGAACCCCGGCCTCGTCGATCTCGCCGCCGTCGAACGCTGGAACGGCGTCCTGCCGGCCCAGATGATCCCCGGCGCGGCGCTACCCTTCGTCAACGTCGGCGACAAGGTGAAGTGACACCACGGCGGCTCAAAACACCGCCCCCTGCCGCGCGAGTTCCGCCCGGACCGCGGTGACGTCGTCGCTGAGGGCGGCGGCGACGCCGCTCGCGTGGCCGGTGGCGAAGGCGGTGCCCATCACCCGCGCCGAGGCATAGGCGGCCGGATCCGCCCCGACCGTCCGCCCGCCGAACCACAGATCGTCGAAATCGGCCGAGCGCAACGCCCCGAGCGGGATGCCGTAGGCGCCGTCCGCGCCGATCTGCCGGTATTCGACCTTGCCCGGACCGCCGTGGATCTCCATCGGCCACCCGCCGAGCGCCACCTCGTCGGCGCGCCGCATGCCCGCCGCGAGCGCGGTTTCGCGTAACGGTTCGCGCGTCGCCGCATGACGGCTCTCGCGGATGCCGATCGCCGGCCCGGTGGCGACGATCGTCGCCCTCTCGAACCCCGGCGCGACGCGCCGGAGCGCCTCGACCCCGCGCCGGACCGCGGCACGGCCGTCGCATTCGGCCCGCGTCAGATCCGCCCCGTCGAGCCCGTTGGTCTCGACCTCGACGGCGAGCCACCAGATGTCGTCGGTGCCCGGCAGGATCGACACGAAGCCGCCGTCGGCTCGAAGTTCCGCCACGCCGAGCCGCCGGTCGATCGTCGCCATCGCCGCCGTCCGCGCCGCCCGATCGAAGGCCGGCCGCGGCGCCACACCGCCGAGGCGGACCGGAAAGGAGGCCGGCTGGATCGGCCCGGAGGGGGCATGCAGCGGACAGGGCGAGGCACCGGCGGCGAAAGCGAGCACCGCTTCACCGGAGCAGTCGACGAAGGCCCGCGCCGTGACCTCACGCAGGCCCCGCGGATCGGCGAGCCGCAGCGCCTCGATCCGCCGTCCGCGCGTCGTCACGTCGACGACCGACGTGTGCAAGAGGAGCTCGAGCCCCGGCCCCTCCGCCAGTCGATCGAGCGCCACCTTGGTCGCTTCGGGGTCGAGACGGATGTTCCAGTTGCCGGTCGCCGAGTGATAGGGCGCGACGTCGACGCCCATCGCCTCGAGTTCGGCGAGCGCCATCGCCCCGACCCCGCCGACCAGCCGCGCCGGCGGCCTTCCGCCGCCCGACCCCGGCCGTTGCGGGAAGAAGCCGCACCAGGCGAGCACCGAGGAACGCGTCGCCGCGCCACCGAGAAAGCCGTAGGCCTCGACGAGCAGGGTCCGCGCCCCGGTCCGCGCCGCCCCGACCGCAGCGGCCACCCCGGCACTGCCGCCACCGACCACGATCACGTCGAAGCGCTCGGTTTCGCTCATGGCGTCACCGCCAGCGCAGCAGGCGGCGTTCGGCGACGCCGATGAGGGAGGCGACGACCAACCCGAAGCCGGCGAGGATCAGCACGCCGGCGATCAGCCGATCGGTCTGCATCAGATTGCCGGCGGAAAGCACCAGCGCGCCGACGCCGTGCTCGGCGCCGATCATCTCGGCGGCGGTCAGGAGAATGATGCCGATCGAGGCGGAGATGCGCACGCCCGAGAGCAACGCCGGCATGGCACCCGGCAGCACGATCTTGCGGACGATGTCGCCGGTCGGGACACCGAAACTCTGCGCCATGCGGATCAGCGAGCGATCGACCCCGTCGACGCCGCCGAAGGCGGCGATCGCCATCGGCGAGAAGACGCCGAAGGCGATGGTGGCGTATTTCGACGCCTCGCCGATGCCGAACCAGACGATGAACAACGGCAGGAGCGCGATCTTCGGGATCGGGAACAACGCCGATACCAGCGGCAGGGCCGTCGAGCGCGCCAGGGTCGACAGACCGATGGCGAAGCCGACGGCGATGCCGGCGCTCGCCCCGAGCACCCACCCGACCGCCAGCCGCCGGATCGACGCGCCGAGATGACGCCAGATCTCGCCGCTCGCCACCATGTCGACGAAGGCGGTGGCGACCTCGCCGGGACGCGGCAACGCCAACGGCGAGATCCAGCCGCGCGCCGTCGCCACCCACCACAGGAGGACCAGAGCGGCGAAGGTGAGCGGCGCGGCGATCCGCCGGCTGCCCGGTGCGAACCCGCCACCGCGGAACGGCACTTCGCGAAGGCGCGGTTCAGGCGACATCGATCAACTCCCGATCGGCGATCGCAGCCTCCTCGCGGATCGACGCCCAGATGCGCGCACTCGCCGCGATCACCTCCGGGTGGCCGTCGTGCCGTTCGTCGAGAGGCGGCGCGATCGTCACGATGTCGCGGATCCGCCCCGGCCGACGCGACAGCACGACGACCCGGTGCCCGAGCTGCACGGCTTCCGCGAGATTGTGGGTGACGTAGACGGCGGTGAACCGCGTCTCGATCCACAGCCGCTTGAGATCGGCCATCAACAACTCGCGCGTCTGCGCGTCGAGGGCGGAGAGCGGCTCGTCCATCAGGAAGATCGCCGGCTCGACCACCAGCGCCCGGGCGATCGCCGTGCGCTGCTTCATGCCGCCGGAGAGCTGCTTGGGATAGGCCGTCGCGAAATCGGCGAGGTCGACGCGGGCGAGCGCCGCCGCCACCCGCGCCTCACGCTCGTCGCGCGCCAGACCGAGATGCTCGAGCGGCAGCCCGACGTTGTCGGCGACCGTCCGCCACGGCACCAGGGCGAAATCCTGGAAGACGTAGGTCAGCGGATTGAACGAGCCCGCCGGCGGCTCACCCGACATGAGTACACGGCCCACGCACGGCCGTTCGAGCCCGCCGAGAAGCCGCAGCAGCGTCGACTTCCCGCAGCCCGACGGCCCGAGCACCACGACGATCTCGCCGCTGGCGATCTCGAGGCTGACGTCGTCGAGCACGTTCAGCGATCCGTAGGATTGACGGATGTTCTCGACGATCAGTTCCATCGCTGCCTCGTCCGGTTCCGCATCGCGGACCGTCTCTGCGCCATCGGCCCCGTGTCGGTACCGATGGTCCCGAACGCACGACCTCCCGTTGGTGGAACGGGAGGTCGCAGAGGGTCATGAGGCCGGGGGCGCACCCTCGGCCGTCGACGTCACTCGGCGAAGCCGAGATCGACGAAGGCCTTGGCGTCGACGTTCTCGTCCACCAGCTTCTCCGACTTGTACCAGGCGATCTGCTTCTCGATACCGGCGAGGTCGAGCTTGCCGGTCGGATCGCAATAGGGCGCCGAAGCGATCACCTTGGCCGCCCCCTGATCCGCCGGATCGGAGGGATAGACGTATTTGGCGATCTGCGCCGCGGCTTCCTTGGCCTTGTCGTCGGCGACCCGGTCGCCGGACGCGTCGGAGCGCAGCAGCGCCGCGCCGTAGTCGGCGAGCCCCTTCTTGTAGGCGCGGACGAAGCGGGCGACCACGTCGCGCTTCTCGGCGACCAGCTTCGGCGAGGCGAACAGCGCCCCGTACTGGTAGTCGGCGATGTCCGACATCGGCGAGACCAGCTTCGCCTCGCCGCGCGCGATCATCGGCCCGGCGATGTGGCTCGGCAGGATCGTCGCGTCGACCTGGTTGGTCTTCACCGCGGCGATCATGTTGGGTAGCGACTGCACCGGCTTCATGGTGATCTTGGCGAGATCGAACCCCTTGGCTTCGGCGATCTGGCCGAGCTGGTAGTGGAAGGTCGAGCCGACCTGGGTGATCGCGACGGAGGCACCGGCGACCTTCTCCGGCTTGTCGAGACCCTTGGCGAAGGCGTCGTTGGAGGCGATCAGCTGATTGCCGGCGAAGCCCTTCTTCTCGGCGCCCTGCGAGGCGACGATCTCGAGGCCGCCCTTGCCGGCGAGGTTGAGCGAGCCGGCGGTGATGCCGGTGAGGCCGAAATCGGCGTCGCCCGAGGCGATCGCCACGGCGATCGGCTGCGCCGCCTGGAAGAACTTCAGCTCCAGTTCGAGCCCTTCGGCCGCGAAATAGCCGCGCTCGACCCCGAGGTAGAGCCCACCCGACGATACGAATCGCAGCACGCCGACCGAAACCTTGTCCGCCGCCGCCGCACTCGAAGCGATCAGCAATGCGACCGATCCGGCCGCGAACCCTGCGAGCACCGTCCTACGATTCATCGGACCCATCGTCGTCACCTCCGCTGTTCTTTTCGGTCCCGATTTGTAACGAGACGGCGCAGCGATGGAAAGGGTCGCCGGACGACGGCGCTCCCCCCGCGCGCGCCGCCGCTCCCCGCCCGCACTTCCTCCGACCGTCCCCTCGGTGAACCGCACCCCGTTCGCCGCGCCGGGAGGTCGAACCGCGCGAAGGAAAAAAGAGCCGGGGACGGCATCGCCATCCCCGGCCGTGAAACAGGCAGGAATGAAGCCTGCGATCACCGAAAACATGTCGCATCCGCCGAACGGCGGGCGGGTGATCGAAGCACGATGATCATCCCTCCCACCCACCGTCGTCGCATCCCCCATTTGGGATACGTCTCAATCCGCATCTCGTAATTTTCCACATGCTGCACTCAACCACAGGCTTCATGATCCGGCCACCGAGACGAGACGCGGAGGGTGGGGTGCGCAACGATGATCCGATCCATCGAGCGGTCGCTGCGATCTACGATGCGGCGACCGATCCGGATCGATGGCCGTTCGCCCTCCAGGCGATCGCCGACGTGACCGGTGACGTCGGCACCGTCCTGATGTGGCGGCGCGACGACGGGAGTTTCGGGACCATCGTGTCGCCGGCCCTCGAGAAGGCCCAGGCCGACTACGCCACCCATTGGTGGCAACACGACATCCGCGCCCTGCGCGGTGCCGAACTCGCCTATGCCTTCCCCGACGACGGCGTCACCGATCGCGACATCGTCACCGACGAGGAGACCCGCACCCATCCGATCTACACCGACTTCCTCATCCCCCACGGGATCGGATGGTTCGCCGCCGCCGACGTCGCACCGGACCCGCAGATCTACGCGGTGATCAGCGTGCAGCGGCGGTACGATGCGCCCCGCTTCACCGACGAGGAAGTGCGCCTCGTCTCCAGGCTCGGGCACCATGTCGAACAATCGCTTCGCCTGAGTATCCGGCTGATCGACGCCGAGGTCACCAGGGATGGTCTCGCCGCGGCCCTGGCCGCGATGAAGATCGGGCTGTTCGGGCTGGACTCGCTCGGGCGGATCACCACCACCAACGCCGCCGGCCGTGCCCTCCTCGACAACGGCCTGTCGATCGCGGACCACCGTCTCGCACCGCGCGACCATGCCGCCCACATCGAATTCGTCGAGACGTTCGAGGCGGCGCGCGGAGACCTCGCGGCCGTCGGTCCCAAGACCATGATCCTGAGAACCGGCGACGAGACCGACCCGCTGCTGCTCCATTTCCTCCCGGTCTCCGGAGGGGATGCGATCACCGACACGTTCCTGATGACCACGCGGGTCTTCGTCCTCGTCTCGCGGATCGGTCGCAACGATCCGGTCGACCCGGCGATCCTGCGCGATCTGATGGGGCTGACCCTCGCCGAGGCGCGGGTGGCGACCCTGGTCGGCAACGGACTGGCGCCGAAGGCCGCCGCCGGTCGCCTCGGCATCACCGAGGAGACGGCGCGCACCGTCCTGAAACGGGTCTTCTCCAAGACCGGCGTCTCCCGGCAGAGCGAGCTCGTCGCCCTCCTCGCCGGCCTGGTGATCCGCTGAGGCACCCGCCCGCTCTCCGGGCGACACGCGCGACCCGTCTACGAATCGATTGGAGGACCGTGTAACCTCCCCGCTCGACACGGCGGGTCGCCGTCGACGAGGGGGCGGGCGGTCGCGTCGCACCCTCGGAGAAGACGATCTCCCACGGGGGCGTTCACCGCGACCGCCCCCGAAATCGGCGCCCTCGGCGCCGCCCCACCGATGCGATCGGACGACGAGGACGGCATGAACGGCTACACCTTCGAGACCACCCCGCGGATCGTCTGCGAAGCCGGCGCCGCCCGTGCCCTCGGCGCCGCCGCCGCTGCGCTCGGCATCCGACACGCCCTGCTGGTGAGCGACGCCGGGCTCGTCGCCGCCGGCCTTCTCGACCCCGTCGAGGCGAGTTTCGCCGCCGCCGGCGTGGCGACCACCCGCTTCACCGACGTCCTCGCCGATCCGCCCGAGGAGGTCGTCCTCGCCGCCGTCGATTTCGCCCGGCGCGCAGGCGTCGACGGCGTCGTCGGCCTCGGCGGCGGCTCGTCGATGGACACCGCCAAACTCGTAGCGCTTCTCGTCGGCACGCCGCAGGAACTGCCGGCCATCTACGGTATCGGCCTCGCCCGCGGACCGCGCCTGCCGCTGATCCAGGTGCCGACCACCGCCGGCACCGGCTCGGAGGTCACCCCGATCTCGATCGTCACCACCCCGACCCACGAGAAGAAGGGTGTCGTCTCGCCCCTGCTCCTGCCCGACGTCGCCGTCCTCGACGGCGAACTGACCCTCGGCCTGCCGCCTCGCGTCACCGCCATGACCGGCATCGACGCCATGGTCCACGCCATCGAGGCCTACACCACCCGGTCGAAGAAGAACCCGATCTCCGACGCCCTGGCGATCGCGGCGATGAAGCTGCTCCACGCCAACATCCGCCGGGTGATCGCCGACGGCCGCGACATCGCCGCGCGTTCCGCCATGCTGCAGGGGTCGATGCTCGCCGGCATGGCCTTCGCCAACGCCCCCGTCGGCGCCGTCCATGCGCTGGCCTATCCGATCGGCGGCCATTTCCACGTGCCGCACGGGCTCTCCAATGCCCTGGTGCTCGGCCCCGTCATGGCGTTCAACCAGCCCGCTTGCGACGCCCTCTACGGCGAACTCGCCGCCGCCATCCTGCCGGGCAGCGCCACCGGCGCCGATCTCGTCGCGGCGATGCGCGACCTCGTCGCCGAGATGCCGATGGAGCAGCGCCTGCGCGACGTCGGCATCGCCGAGAGCGATCTCGGCATGCTGGCAACCGACGCGATGAAGGTGACGCGGCTTCTTGTCAACAACCCGCGCGACGTCGCCCACACCGACGCCCTCGCCCTCTACACCGAAGCCTTCTGAGACCCGCCCGATGACCGCCCGCACCCGCAAGACCGAGACGCTCACCGACTACCCGGCCCACCTGCCGATCCAGACCCGCTGGATGGACAACGACGCCTACGGCCACGTCAACAACGTCGTCTACTACTCGTGGTTCGACACGGCGGTGAACCGCTTCCTCATCGACCGGGGCGTACTCGACATCGCCAAGTCGGAGGTGATCGGCCTGGTGGTCGCCACCAACTGCGCCTATTTCGCCCCCGTCGCCTTCCCCGACGACATCGTCGCCGGTCTGCGCGTCGCCCACCTCGGCCGCTCCAGCGTGCGCTACGAGGTCGGCCTCTTCCGCGCCGGCGACCCTCACCCGGCTGCCGCCGGCGAGTTCACCCACGTCTACGTCGACCGCGCCACGACCAAGCCTGTGGCGCTGCCTGAGAAGCTGCGGGCGGTTCTCGAAGCGATCACCCACCCGCCGGCGGCCTGACCCGATCCGACGGCGAAGGAGCGGGATCGCCCCTTCGCCGTTTGATCCTCGTGCCCCTCACTTCGCCTCGTGCCGGCGGTCGAGCAGCGCGTAGAGGGCGATGGCGCCGAAGGTGGCGGTACCGATGCCGCCGAGGGTGAAGCCGCCGAGATGCAGCGTCAGGTCGCCGGCGCCGGCGATCACCGCCGCCGCGGTGGTGATCAGGTTCTTGGTCTCGGAGAAATCGACCTTGTTCTCCACCCAGATCCGGCCCGCCGTGGCGGTGATCAGACCGAAGATGACGACCGACAACCCGCCGATCACCGGTCCCGGGATGGTCAGGATCAGCGCCCCGAACTTCGGCGAGAAGCCGAACAGGATGGCGATCGCCGCCGCCACCACGAAGACGATGGTGGAATAGATGCGGGTCACCGCCATGACGCCCATGTTCTCGGCGTAGGTGGTCACGCCGGTGCCGCCCGACATGCCGGAGACGATGGTGGCGATACCGTCACCGACGAAGGCGCGGCCCATGTAGGGATCGAGATTGCGGCCGGTCATGGCGCCGATCGCCTTGATGTGCCCGAGGTTCTCGGCGACCAGGATGATCGCCACCGGCGCGATCAGCGCCATTGCGCCCGGCGAGAAGGTCGGCGCCGAGAAATGCGGCATGCCGAACCACGCCGCGGCGGAGAGGCCGGAGAAGTCGATCGGCTTGGCCATGCCGAAGGCGCTCGCACCGACGGCGTAGAAGAGATAGCCGGCGAGCCCGCCGATCAGCACCGGGATGCGGCGCAGCGTGCCCGGCGCATAGACCGCCGCCACGCCCACCGCGACGATGGTGACGAGACCGACGGTGCGATCGAAATCCGAGGCCGAGATGCCCTTGACCGCGATCGGCGCCAGATTGAGGCCGATCGCCGCGACGATGGCGCCGGTCACCGCCGGCGGCATCAGCTTCTCGATCCACTCGTAACCGGTCTTGATCACGATCAGACCGATCAGCATGTAGACGACGCCCGCCGCGACGATGCCGCCGAGCGCCGGCCCGATGTTGGTGTTGGGCCCCGAGCCGCCATAGGCCGAGGCCGCGATCACCACCGCGATGAACGAGAAGCTCGAGCCGAGGTAGGACGGCACCCGCCCGCCGACGATGACGAAGAAGATCAGCGTGCCGATGCCCGACATCAGCACCGCGACGTTGGGATCGAAACCCATGATGATCGGCGCCAGCACCGTCGAGCCGAACATGGCGACGACGTGTTGGAAGCCGGCGACGAAGGTCTGCGGCCAGGGCAGCCGCTCGTCGGGTCCGACGCGATCGGCCGTGGTGACAGTCCAGGATGGGAACCAGCTCGTCGAAGGCTCGCTCATGTCGTCCTCGTTTTCGTGATGGCCGAAAAGCGCCGCCGACGCGCACCCGACAACTGAGATTTCGCCGCGGCTGTCGGACGAACGTAAAGTGAGTCGCGAGGGGGGAATATGCTGGTGAAGGGCGATGCGGGGGATGTCCACCGGAAGAATCGGCCGAATGCGGGGTTCGATCGCTGCCGGTCCGCGACCCTCCGGTGCGAATTACACACTGGCGCCGCCGCGACCGATGGCCTACACAGAGGGGGTGGCAGGGTCGTTCGACGGTCGAACGCGGAGTCACCAAGGGATCTTTCCCGAATTCGTGTCCTCGTCGTCCGCCGGCGCATCGCGGCGGAGACCCGGACATCGTTCGTGCCTTTCTCGATGCCGTCGCGTGTCGTCGAGGCATCCCCTCCTCTCGTGAGATCGGAAAACTCGTGCAGGTCTTGGTTCGTGAAAACAACGTCGAGCAGGCGCTTCGCGTCCTGAAGAAGAAGATGCAGCGTGAAGGCGTCTTCAAGGAGATGAAGCAGCGCCGCGCCTATGAGAAGCCCTCGGAGAAGCGGGCGCGCGAAAAGGCCGAGGCGGTTCGCCGCTCCCGCAAGCTCGCTCGCAAGAAGGCCCAGCGCGAAGGCCTCCTCCCCGCCCCGAAGCGCAAGGAGCGCACCGCGCGTCCGCGCCCGGCGGCGTTCGCCGCGCCCACCGCGGATTGACGCCCTCTTCGCGAAGACCGGAGGTGCCGGCGCACCCCGGCTTCCGCGACTCGCGGCGGACCCGCCCACTTCGCAAAGGCGCGACACGCGCACCGGTAGACCGTCGGTCTCATTCGAGGCCCGACGGGTTCCCCGGCCGAACGCGCGCTTCTCGACCCGAACAACTCGGAGACGACGCCCATGGCTCGCAAGCCCGCCACGAAGAGCGAGTTCGTCCTCTTCGATGTGTTCTACGACGACGGCAGCCGGCGCTCCAATCGGCGCGTTCCCAAGGAAATTCTGGGAGGGTCGGACGGCGACGAGCCGGCGCGCGCCCTCCTCGAAGCCCAGGACCGGGAGATCGCCGAGCGCGCCGGCCGAGCGATGCCGGCGATCACCGCGGTCAAGCGCTCGGCTTGACGGCATGGTCCATCGGCGCCGCCGTCCCGGGCGTCGCCACACGCCTCGAATCGCGATGAAGTTCGGCTTTCCGGTCGGAAACGGCCGGGACCGAGAGGGTTCACGGTTAAGGTGAATTCGCGCATTCGTTTGAAATTGATCCCCGTTCTCGGCGACCATGGTCGAAATCCAACGAGAACGAGTGATCGACATGTCGACGAAGGCGAAGACGATTCCGGCCGTCGCAATGATGATTCTCGCCCTGATGGCGACAGCGTCGCCGTCGCTGGCCGGCCGCTACCGTACCCCGACCCCGCAACAGGCGCAGTTCTACGAAGACCTGAAGAGCGGCAAGCGTCCGGTGAGCCGCAAGATTCTGCCGCTCGCCCGTCGCCGCGCCCTCGAGGCGGCGCCGAAGTCCACCGCCGCCCCGGCGTTGGCGTCGCCCACCGCATCGGCGGTGACGTCGGCCGTCGCCGCCGTGAAGCCGTCGGCCGCGGTCTACTTCACCGCCCACCCCGACGACTTCGTGCTCTTCATGAATCCCTATCTCGACGTGGCGCGCAACGACACCACGGCGATCTTCGTCTTCGTGACGGCCGGCGACGCCGGGCTCGGCAAGGGGCCGACGGGCGCACCCTACTACGCCGCGCGCGAGAACGGCGCGCTGCGCGCCATCCGCTTCATGGCCGACGTCTACGACACCACCGTCGCGTCACCGGTCACCGGCACGGTGAAGCTCGCCGGCCACTCCATTCGCCGCGTGACCTACAAGAACACCGTCACCTATTTCCTCCGCTTGCCGGACGGTGCGGTGGAGGGCGTCGGCTACCCGATCAGTTCCTACGCCTCGCTGATGAAGCTGAAGACCGGCGAGACGACCTCGATGCGGGCCGTCGACGGCTCGACCACCTACAAGGGCTGGAACGATCTCGTCACCACCTTGACCGCGCTGGTCCGCAAGGAGGCCGCCGGTTCGTCCAACGTCTGGCTCGATGTCCACGAGGCCGACCCTGTTCTCAGCCCCGGCGACCATTCCGATCATCAGGCGACCGGCCTCGCCGTCTCGGCGATCCAGCCGAGCCTGCCCTGCACCAACATCGCCTATTACGTCGGCTACGCCACCTCCGGCCTCGTCAACCTCGATCTCGACGACATCGAGAATCGGTCGGCCGTCTACGGCATCTACGTCTCCGGCGTGTTCGAGAAGGGTTATCCCGGCAGCCAGATCTGGGAACCCGGCCACAAGTCGTGGCTCGCCGGCATGAACTACCGCCTCGTCCCCGGCAACGGTGCCGCCTGCACCTTCTGATACCGAGCCGATGAAGTTTCGACCTCTTCGAAACATCATCGGCGAAGGCGAGCCCGAACGGGCGTCGGCCGGTCGGGCCGTGACTCACGAAATTCGGACGAGTCCGAATTTCGTGAACTCGGTCTAAGAACCGAAATCGGCCCTTCGGACCGCCGGCGAACGGCGTGGCCCGAGCGCAGTACCACGAGGATGACCGTCGCGCCGGAATGAACTCCGGCGCGACGCCGTCAGATGCACCGTCCGCCGTCGACCTCGAGCGCCACGCCGGTGATGAACGCCGCCTCGTCGGAGGCGAGCCACAGCGCCGCGTTGGCCATGTCGGCCGGCTGCGACAGCCGTCCCATCGGGATCGAGGCGACGAACTTGGCGCGCAGCTCCGGCGTGTCCTCGCCCATGAACAGGCCGAGCATCGGCGTGTCGCCGGCGACCGGGCAGAGGCAGTTGACGCGGATCTGTTCCGGTGCCAGTTCGACCGCCATCGACTTGGTCAGCGAGATCGCCGCCCCCTTCGAGGCGTTGTACCAGACGAGACCGGGGCGCGGCCGGAGCCCCGCCGTCGACGCCGTGTTGATGATCACGCCGCCGCCACCCTGGGCGCGGAAGACCGGGATGACGGCCTGCGCCATCCAGTAGATCGCCTTGACGTTGACCGCGAAGATCCGGTCGAAGGTCGCCGCGTCGACCTCCAGCATCGGCCGGTTGCGATGGGTGGTGCCGGCATTGTTGACGACGATGTCGATGCGGCCGAAGCGCGCCGCGGTGCCTTCCACCAGCGTCGCCACCTCGTCGCCGTCGGCGACGTCGACCTTGACGCCCAGCGCCTCGCCGCCGATGGCCTCGGCCACCCGCTCGGCGGCTTCCCCGTCGAGATCGGCGATCACCACCTTGGCGCCCTCTTGCGCGAACCTCTCGGCGATCCCCCGCCCGAATCCCGACGCCGCACCGGTGACGATCGCAACCTTGCCCTCGAGCCGCATGGAACCTCCTCCTCCCGTGATCTTCGTTCTTCGTCTCAACCGTGCGTCAGCACGACCGTCTTGGTGGCGGTGAATTCGAGCAGCGCCTCGAAACCCTTCTCGCGGCCGTGGCCGGAGCGCTTGAAGCCGCCGAACGGCAGCTCCACCCCGCCGCCGGCGCCGTAGCCGTTGACGAACACCTGCCCCGCCCGGATCGCCCGGGCGAGGCGCATCTGCCGCGCCCCGTCCGCCGTCCACACGCCGGCGACGAGCCCGTAGGGCGTGGCGTTGGCGAGTTCGATCGCCTCTGCCTCGTCGTCGAACGGCGTCACGCACAGCACCGGACCGAACACCTCCTCGTGCCAGATCGCCGCCGCGCGCGGCACCGGCGCGAACACCACCGCCTCCTGATAGAAGCCGCCGGCCGGCGCGTTGGCCGCGATCGTGCCCCGCCCCACCACCGGAATGCCCTGCGCCTCCGCCGCCGCGACACGCGCCGCCACCCGCGTCCGCTGCTTGGCCGAGACCAGCGGGCCGAGATCGAGATCGGCGTCGTGAGGTCCCGCGACGAGACGCGAGAAGCGCTCGCCGAGCCGCGCCACCACCTCGTCGAAGATCGGCCGCTCGACCAGGATGCGCGATCCCGCCGAACAGGTCTGGCCGCCGTTCTGGATGATCGCCTTGACCAGCACCGGCAGCGCCGCCTCGAGATCGGCGTCGGCGAAGACCACCTGCGGCGACTTGCCCCCGAGTTCGAGGGTGCAGCCGACGTGGTTCACCGCCGCCGCCTGCTGGACGAGGGTGCCCACTTCCGGCGAGCCGGTGAAGGTGACGTGGTCGATGTCGCGGTGGCCGGCGAGCGCCGCCCCCGCCTCCGCTCCGAGGCCGGTGACGACGTTGAAGACGCCGGCCGGGAACCCGGCTTCCAGCGCCAGTTCGGCGACCCGGATCACCGAGAGACAGGCATCCTCCGCCGGCTTGACCACCAGCGTGTTGCCCGCCGCCAGCGACGCCCCGGCGACGCGGCCGAGGATCTGGGCGGGATAGTTCCACGGCACGATCGAGGCGACGACGCCGAGTGGTTCACGGAGGGTCATCGCGGTGTAGCCGGTCGAGATCGGGATGGTCTCGCCCATCAGCTTGTCGGCCGCCCCGCCGTAGAACTCGAAATAGCGAGCGAGCGCCGTCGCGTCGGCGCGGCCCTGTGAGATCGGCTTGCCGGTATCGCGGGATTCGAGCTCGGCGAGCTCTTCCGTATGCGCCGTCACCACGCCCGCGAGCTTCGTCAGCAGCCGTCCGCGTTCCATCGCCGACAGCTTCGCCCAAGGGCCGGCGGCGAAGGCCGCACGCGCCGACGCCACGGCAGCGTCGACATCCGCCGCCCGCCCGCGCGGGATCGAAGCGAAGACGGTGCCGTCGGAGGGCGCCACCACGTCGAGACGCTCGCCGTCGATCGCCTCGCGCCGTTCGCCGTCGACGATGCCGAACCACGGGGTGATCTCGCTCGACGCCGGTTTCGCCCGTTCCATTCCGTCCTCCTCCACACCGGTCTCGCGCCGGTCCGGCGAAGTTAGAGTCCGTTTTGAAAATCACGGATGAGCGTTTCGCCTGAGGAGATTGCCAC